>NZ_CBAUBA010000004.1:0-117016 GCF_964796385.1 Aquirufa sp.
GCCTTCGTTTCGGCCAAATTAACCCGCGCCGCAACCCCATAACTCCAATCGGCCCGCTTACTCAACACCACTTTCCCGCGCGTTTCAAAGCCAGCCGTCCCATAGCTTTCTTCCGTAGGAACAGCTCCATACTGATTCGCGCGTAACCAAAAAGGTGTATATGAACCACTTGTAACACCACCGCCTACTAGAATCGTAGGTGCTGTATTTTCTTGCCCCAAAAGACGTAAAGCCACTAAACTAAAAAGAATGATCGCGCGAAAACGCATATAATCTGGATTTGGGCTGCAAAATACGAAAAGAAGAGATAAGAAAGAAAAAAATAGTCCGAAGGGAACGAGTCCGAAGTCCGGAGGCAAAGTGTAAGTTATTTTGTTTTCTGCTATAATTTCCCTTCGGACTTCGGACTCGTTCCCTTCGGACTCGTTCCCTCCGGACTACCTCCCTCCGGACTATTTCCCTTCGGACTTATTATCCATCTTCGCCACCAGCTCAAACCCCAAACTCTCAATCCTCAACCGCACCTCGTGTTTGTTTTTAATCCCAACAACCTTGGCCGTTTGGCCCTTCAGGGCGCCTGTGTCAATCGTGATAAAATCACCCACTTGGACCGAATTGCCGATCGACTCCACCTCCAAATGATCCGATAAGAACTGTTGGATCGCCAAAATCTCCGCATCCTGAATGACCGCCGGCTTACCCAACCAATATAAAAAATTCACCACCCCAAGCGTCCGACGGACAATCGGACTCTGTTTGGCTAAATCAATATTCACAAAAACATAGGAACGAAATAAGGGCTCCTCGACCCATTTTTTACGGTCCGACCACTGCTTGCGCTTTTTGCTCACAGGACAATAGGCTTCAATACCCGCCTCATGCAAACGTAAAGCCACCTTCTTCTCCATACGAGATTTCGTATATACCGCGAACCAAGCCATAGGTTATAATCTAGCGTCTACTAAAGATTTATCGAGAACCGATTTGATATCGAAAATAATACCATCCGCCTGCTTCAATGTGGCAAATGGTAAATTCAAAAACTCTTGATGAGCAACAGTTAACACAATCGCATCGTAAGCAGAACCCAGTTCCGAAACCAAATCAATCCCATGGTCATGCTTCACCTCCACCGCATTTGCCCATGGATCATAGACATCTACTTCCATGCCAAAATCGCGCAATTCATGGTAAATATCCACGACACGGGAGTTCCGTATGTCGGGGCAGTTTTCCTTGAAGGTAATGCCCAACATTAATGTCCGCGCACCCCCGATTTTCTTGCCTTTTTGAATCAATAACTTGACCAATTTATTCGCCACAAAAATACCCATATTGTCGTTTACCCGTCGGCCAGATAAAATAACCTGCGGGTAATAACCCAAACTTTCTGATTTGTGCAATAAATAATACGGATCCACACCAATGCAATGGCCGCCCACTAAACCGGGCTTAAAATTTAAGAAATTCCATTTGGTACCTGCCGCCTCAAGCACCTCCGTGGTGTCTATGCCCATGCGATCAAAGATCAAGGCCAACTCATTCACAAACGAAATATTAACATCCCGCTGCGCATTTTCAATCGCTTTGCTCGCCTCGGCTACTTTTATCGAAGATGCCTTGTGCGTGCCCGCCGTGATAATCGATCGATACAATTGATCCACCCACTCCGCAATTTCAGGTGTAGAACCTGACGTTACTTTTTTGATTTTCGTCAAGGTGTTTACCTTGTCTCCCGGGTTAATCCGCTCGGGTGAATACCCACAGAAAAAGTCCACATTAAATGTCAATCCCGAGTGTTTTTCAAGCACCGGTACACAATCTTCCTCCGTACAACCTGGGTAAACGGTCGACTCATAAATCACCACATCGCCATTTTTCAGCGCCTTTCCAATCATCTCGGAGGCTTTCAACAATGGGCTTAAATCAGGCTTTTTGAAATGATCAATCGGCGTGGGAACCGTGACGATAAACGTGTTGCATGAAGCTAGATCACCGCGCTCCGACGAAAATCGCAGCTGCGTCGAAGCCTTCAACTGCACATCGCTTACTTCTTGCGTGCGGTCATACCCTCGATTTAACTCGGCTATGCGCGACGCGTCAATATCAAATCCAAGCGTTGGATATAGCTTTCCAAACTCCACTGCCAGCGGAAACCCCACGTAGCCCAAACCAATAATCGCAAGGGTTGGATTCATTTTTACTTCGTAAATAATTTCACATCAGAATCCATCATATCCTTCACTAAAGCGGGCAAGTCATACTTCAGCTTCCAGCCTAATTTCTCCTTCGCTTTTGTTGGGTCTCCGATTAGCAATTCTACTTCCGTAGGGCGGAAATAACGCGGGTCTACCGCCACAACTTCTGTTCCAATGGCTAATTGATATAATGGATTATTGCACTTCGCAATTTTAGCTACTTCGTTTACACCATCGCCGCTGAATTCCACTTCAATGCCAACCTCCGAAAAGGCCATCCGAATGAAATCACGAACAGTTGTCGTAATACCTGTTGCAATCACAAAGTCTTCCGGTTTCTCTTGTTGTAAGATTAACCACATCGCTTCGACGTAATCTTTAGCATGGCCCCAATCACGCTTTGCATCTAAATTTCCTAAATATATTTTGTCTAATTGGCCTAACGCGATTTGCGAAACCCCGCGTGTAATTTTACGCGTTACAAACGTCTCGCCTCGTAAAGGTGATTCGTGATTAAACAAGATTCCGTTCACCGCAAACATATCATACGCCTCCCGGTAGTTGACCGTAATCCAGAAACCATACATCTTCGCGACCGCATACGGCGAACGAGGATAAAACGGCGTTTTTTCGGATTGAGGAACCTCTTGAACCAAGCCGTAAAGCTCGGAAGTTGAGGCTTGGTAAATTTTGGTCTTCTTCGTTAAGCCCAACAATCGAACAGCTTCTAAAATACGCAAAGTCCCTATTCCGTCCACTTGCGCCGTGTACTCGGGCTCGTCAAACGATACTTTTACGTGTGACATCGCACCTAAATTATAAATCTCATCCGGCTGCACATCCTGAATAATTCGGATGATATTGGTCGAATCACTTAAATCACCATAATGCAAATGGAAGTTGGACGCCACATGCGGATCCGCATATAAATGGTCAATGCGTTGCGTATTGATCAAAGAACTTCTACGCTTGATGCCGTGCACCACATATCCCTTACTCAATAATAACTCGGCTAAATACGCACCATCCTGTCCGGTGATTCCGGTAACTAACGCAACTTTTTTGTTTTGTGACATACTGAATTAAATAAATGACCTTTCGGGCCTGTAAATACAAGCTTCAAAATTACGAAAATTTTGGCAGAGCTTCCCCCAATTTTTATTAAATGGGTTTTAACTTATGTACAAAGCCAAAATTTCTTTTTCGTGCTTCGCATAAATTTGCTTGCGCTTTAACTTCAAGGTCGGCGTAATTTCTCCATCCTGAATCGTAAATAAACGCGGCAATAAAACGAATTTTTTTACCTGCTCATACTTGGCAACAGACGCCATGGCCGACTGCACTTCCTCGTCCATTTTGTTGATGACCTTCGCATTAGCAATCATCTCCGCTGGACTTCCCGCCTCAATACCTTGTTGCTTACACCAATTGCCCAATGCGACAAATTCTGGAATAACAAGGGCCGATGGGAACTTTTGGCCTTCGCCCACCACCATACATTGTTCGATGAAAATCGACTCCTTTAATTTATTCTCCACCAGTTGTGGGGCAACGTATTTGCCACCTGAAGTTTTGAAAATCTCCTTTTTGCGATCAGTGATTTTTAAGTACTTACCGTCTACCATCATCCCAATATCGCCGGTATGAAACCAGCCTTCTGGATCGATTGCTTCCGCCGTTGCCTCCGGGTTTTTATAATAACCTGGCATGACCGAGTCGCCACGCACACAAATTTCTCCGTCTTCGGCAATCTTTATTTCCATGCAATCAATGACCGTTCCTACACAACCTACTTTAAAATCAGGGGGATTAATAAATGAAACAGAAATCACTGGCGATGTTTCGGTCAAACCATAACCCTCCGAAATAGGTACACCTGCTGCCCAGAAAACACGCGATAAACGCGGTTGCAACGCTGCAGATCCCGAAGCGATCAAACGCACATTGCCGCCTAAAGCTTCACGCCATTTAGAGAAAATAAGTTTATTGTAAACCGCGTATTTGATGGAATCCAAGAATCCGAGTTTCTCCATGGGATCATATTGTAACCCAAAATCAATGGCCCCAAAAAATAACTTCCGCTTAATACCCGTTAACTCGTTGCCTTTGGCATAAATCTTGTCATATACCTTCTCTAGCAAACGTGGAACCGTGGCAAACATAGCAGGCTTCACTTCACGAATGTTATCCGCGATCGTTTCCATGCTCTCTGCATAGTAAACCGAAACGCCATAAAACATGTACATGTAGATATCTGTCCGCTCATAAATATGACACAGCGGTAAAAAACTTAATGCCTTATCACTTGCACGTAATTCGAAAAACTGACCGCGATCTAATGACTTAACATTAGATACGATATTGTGATGCGTTAACATGACGCCTTTAGGCCGACCGGTCGTTCCCGACGTATAAATCAACGTAAGTAGATCGGATGGTTTGACTGCATCCATCAATAGCTGTAAAACAGACCGATCTTTTCCTTCGCCCATTTCCTTTACCTCTGTCCACATGGAAGCCCCCTCAACAGGATCAAACGTGTATATTTCTTTAATCTTCTTATTTCCCTTCGAAGCTTCTTTCGATTTTAAATATAAATCTTCACCCTCGACAAAAATAAATCCCACTTCCGCATTCTCAAAAATGAATGCATAATCCTCTACCGTAATTGTGGGGTACATGGGTACCGAAACGGCGCCTATAATTTGAATCGCAAAATCGATGAAGTTCCACTCCGGCCGATTTCCCGAAATAATGGCCACTTTATCGCCTGGTTTAATTTTGAGAGCTAATAAACCTAAAGCAGTTTCATGAATAATGTCCAACATCTCCGTTGAACTAAAATGGCGCCACTCGCCATCACGCTTTAAATTAAATAAGTCTGATTTGTGTAGTTGTTGGTATTGAGGTAATAAATCAAATACCCGAGTGAAGTGTTCGTGCTGTATCATAGGTTTTTTCAACTTACTGTTTGACTCAAAGTTAAGCAATCGATTTGAGCCAAATAGAACTTATGCTGTATTTTTTTGCACAAAATTGTTTCATTCTGAAAATCAACGTTATCCACAAGTTATCCACATCTATGCCACACAAATAATGTTATTTTAACCGTCTATATATTTAAAATATAATGAAAAGTTAAATTAGAATTAATTAGATACCATTCAGCACAAAGTCATTTTGAGAATACATTATCCACATGTAAAATAAAAAGAAAGAAATATTTTAAGTATCTCTTTTTTGTTCTTCTTTATTGTTCTCTGTGGATAAGTGGATAACTAGTCTAAGTGATTGATTAGTAGCTTGGTACTTGGAGATCTCTGTGTAGATAACTTATTTTTTTGTGTGGACAATTGCCTACTTGTCCACAATCTAGAAGCCCTTACATTTTTTATCCACACTGGTGCGGATGAATTGTGGATAAAATGTGTGTTTATTGGGTACTTATCCACAGGTCTGTCAACTGGAAATTGGCTTTAAGTTTGATCTTTGTTGGAAAGAAATAAATGGCCTCGGGCTTAATTCGCGTTTTAAAATTTCCAATATCCCAGCGCCCATTTTGGTTACGATCTTCAATGGCACGCATTTCATAGGTGGAAGGCTCAACATATGGAAACACAAAATTCTCCATCGTCTTGGTTTCATAGATAATTTCTTTTGTCTCCGGATGAATCAATTGAACGATATAAGAAGTATTTGCTTTCGTTGGATTCAACGCTCCCGAAATACTGCCATAATTCTCTAAATCCTGCATTTCATACGCTTGTTTATATGTTTCCGACGAATCTTGTTCGACTGACACAAAAGCCTTTTTGGATATAGCTAATGAAAATTTAGAACGGATAGGTAAATAGTCTTTTCGAATAGTTAATTCATTACCAACGGAATTCCAGCGAAAGCCCTCGTCTGGAAGGTAGCTACGCTCGTCATCCCCCGTGTCAAAATAAATCAATTTGGAGTCAAAGCCAACAACCGGTTTTTGCAAGCGAATGCGGATCGAGTCGTTCGGGCTTACAAGTTTCCCCATTACTGGGAAAACATCGAATTTATAGGCCGCCTTAACAGGCTTTTCCCTTTTAGCCGGTTCCCGAAATTTAATTCGAAATGTTTGCGTAATCTCGCGGCCCAACGAATCCGCTAATTGGCCCTGAAACACGAGCGTATCTTTATGTTCCACGTTTCCTGAGTAGAATCGAATACCACGATTTTGCTCAATTTGATAGGCTAAGGGACATTTAATTAGTGTTACAGTAGCTAAGCCACGGTTAAATTCAACGAGAGAAGTTTTTGCGGTAGTCGTTGTTTTCGCAACTTTTAATGGATCTAAATTTTGTAGTGCCACTTGGAAATCGCGGGTTTGATTTGATTGTAAATCAATAAAAGGTTCTGTGATGAAATCAACCACCTCCTTGTTGGAATTATAGAGTAGGTTGTTATTCAAATCCAGAAATGCCGCCATGTAATATTTCCCAGCCGCCACATTTTCTAGTTGGTAAATTCCCGACGTATCCGTCTTTGTAAAATAATAGGGCTTATTTTTATCAATGCTCAGCGTATCGCTATACGGATAAAGCCCAATTAGAATATTCTCTAATTTTTTATTTGTCTGTATATGCCGAACACGTCCCGAAATCTGTAAGGAATCAATGAGGTCTGATGTACTAAAAACGAGCTTAATGTTTTTGCCAATGTTGCGCTCCGACATATCTTCAATCGCATTTCTGAAATTGAACGTATAAGTTGTATTTGGTTTTAAGGCACTATCCAATAGGATACTCAAGCCCGTCGGACGGATACGGGTTTCGTACGTGCCAATATTTGGGGTGATAAGTAATTCTTGATTTAAATTCTTAACCGCAATGTATTCATTGAAATTAAGGTCCAGTTTTTTGCCTTGAAAATTCTTGCTTTTGTTGAGCGGAACCGATTGAATAACCTTGGGAGCTAATGTATCTTTTTTGCCCCCAGGTGGACTCGCCATTTGTGCACATCCTTGAAGCAGGGCCAGGGTAGCACCCCCTATTAAAATGAAAAGCGCCAGCGATCTTTTTAGATAATTAAACATGTTTGAAAATATAAACATTACTGGAGTAATTTCCGGTTTTTGTCCAGGCCAACACGTTTGACCAAAGCCCCAATAGGAACGAATGAATCAAGCGTTTGCTTCCCGAACGGTATTGATTACTCAATAAAGCAATATAAAAACTATCAAAGATTTGACCGCGCTGTTTCACGAGTTTAAAGCCATGTTTATTCGCCACAAACTGAATTGTCTCCGGGTTGAAATGATAAATATGTCGCGGCACATCATAGGCGGCCCAATATTCCTGAAAATATCCCGCATCAAAACTCTTGGAATTAGGCAAGGCCAAAAGCAATTTTCCATCTGCCGAAATGCGCTTTTTGAAAAACTCAAAATAGGCACCTAATTCATAAACGTGTTCGAGCACATGCCATAAGGTGATCAGCTCAAACTGTTTGTCCTCCGGAATCGCAGCTAAATTGGGATAGATTTTATCTTGAACCAGCGCTGCCGCACGGGCCGCCGTTTCCGGATCTAGTTCCATACCCGTAATGTTCCAGCCCGTATCCTGACAGGTCTTTAAAAAGTGGCCGTTTCCGCAACCTATGTCTAATAGATTTTTGTTTCCCTTTTGGTCCGCTTGAATCCAACCAGCCTTTTGTTTCAAGGTGATATTACGAACTGCGTGGTAAAGCTTATTAACAAAACCTTGTTGAGTATCGCTATGGGATATGTACGTTTCCGACTGGTAAAAGTAGCCAGCCTCATCTGACTTTGGTCGCGGGTTCGTGAAATTCAATCCGCAATCCGAGCAAGCCACTATACCAAAACTATTTTGCGAAACCGTATAATCTTTGGCTTCAAATTGTTTCTCAAAATTAGTTGACCCACATGCTGGGCAATGTTGTAATGTTTCCATATTAGCGACCCATAAATAATAACAAAATGGACACGTCCGCAGCGGACACCCCTGAGATCCGACTCGCTTGACCAATCGTTTGTGGGCGAATGGACTTTAACTTAATCCGCGATTCGGTCGACAAAGTTTTAATTTTATCGTAGTCGAATTGTGTTGGGATGGCTAGGTTTTCCATGCTTTTCATTTTGCCAACCATCAGGCGCTCTTTCTCAATATAGCTTTCGTATTTCACAACGATTTCTACTTGTTCGATGACCTCTTGACTAAAGCGGGCTTTAATATCTAGCCCGATTGCATGCGTTAATATTTGCGCAAAACTTAAGTCTGACCGTCTCAATAAATTAATGATAGGCGCACCCTCTTTTAACGTTGCCGTCCCTTGTTCTGTAAGCCAATCGTTAATTTCCGCAGGCCGCACTTTAGTATGTTGGATGTACTGCGTTAACTCCGCAACCTGTTGTTTCTTTGTCAAAAATGCATCAAGCCTTTCTTGTGTCGCAAGACCTAGTGCAAAACCCTTTTCCGTCAAACGCTCATCCGCATTATCTTGGCGCAACAGCGTTCTAAACTCGGCCCGCGATGTGAACATGCGGTATGGCTCATCCGTACCTTTATTAATTAAATCGTCGATTAAAACCCCGATGTACGCCTCCGATCTACTCAAGGTAAACGGGGCCAAATTGTGTGCTTGTTGGTGCGCATTAATCCCCGCCATCAATCCCTGACACGCCGCTTCTTCATAACCCGTTGTTCCATTTATCTGTCCCGCAAAATATAAGCCCTTGACACGCTTGGTTTCGAGCGTTGCTGTCAATTGTGTAGGCGGGAAATAATCGTATTCAATCGCATAACCTGGACGGAACATTTTGGCATTTTCGAAACCTGGAATTAATCGGATGGCTTCAAATTGAATGTCCTCGGGAAGCGATGTTGAAAATCCATTCACATAAATTTCTACTGTGTTCCAACCTTCTGGCTCCACGAAAATTTGATGCGAATCTTTATCTGCAAATCGATTGATTTTGTCTTCCACCGATGGACAGTAGCGCGGCCCCAATCCTTTGATTCTTCCCGCAAACATCGGTGAGCGATCAAAGCCTTTACGCAATACTTCATGTACTTTTTCGTTGGTGTGCGTAATCCAACAAGACCGTTGTTCTTGAATTGGATCCTTCGTCATATACGAAAAGCTTGTTGGGTTTTCATCCCCTTTTTGCTCTTCCATTTTACTATAGTCTAAGCTCCGTCCATCCACACGCGGTGGAGTTCCGGTCTTCATGCGGCCGGACTCAAATCCGAGTCCCACCAGCTGCTCCGTAATCCCCATGGCCATCGGCTCGGCCATACGACCCCCGCCAAAATTCTTTTCGCCAATGTGAATCAGGCCATTCAAAAATGTGCCATTTGTCAGCACGACGGTGGGCGCGTAATACGACATACCCATCCGAGTGACCACGCCTTTTACTTCATTATTTTCAACGATTAATTGCTGTACCGCATCCTGCCAAAAGTCGACATTTAAATTTCCTTCCAACGCCCAACGCCATTCCTCTGCAAATTTCGCACGGTCCGATTGACATCTAGGCGACCACATTGCAGGACCCTTCGAACGGTTCAACATTCGAAATTGGATCATCGTTTTATCCGAGATAATTCCTGACATCCCACCCAATGCATCGATCTCGCGAACGATCTGCCCCTTCGCCACACCACCCATCGCTGGGTTGCAAGACATCTGGGCAATGGTCTGCATGTTCATGGTGACCAACAAAACTTTAGACCCCATTTGGGCGGCCGCATACGCCGCCTCACAGCCTGCATGACCCGCACCTACCACGATTACATCGTATGAATTTTGCATATGTTTCTTTGTTTCACGTGGAACACTTTTTGTTTTCAGCTATTCGCGTTTCACGTGGAACGTATTAATTTCGTTTGGCTAAATAATAATCTTCCTTCGCTGTCATCAGAGATTTGTCGGCCTTCGCCTTGTCTTTGTATCCACACAGATGAAGTAAACCGTGCACCATAACGCGCTGCAATTCGTTATCAGAGGTGTTCAATTTCGCTCCGTTTTCAACTACGCGTTCGTAGGAAATAAAGATATCTCCTTCGACTAGATTCGGATTTTCCGAATTATCAAAGGTGACTATATCTGTCAACGTGTCGTGCTGCAAATAATCCTGATTGATTTTAAGCAGGTATTCGTCGGCGCAAAACACGTAATTTAGTTCGCCCATCTTTTTGCCCTCTTCGGCTGCCACAGCTTTAAGCCATTGCTTGTGCTTGAGCTTTTCTGGTAGCTGGAATGCTAATTCTTCCGTGTGAAAACTAATCATCTTCGCATATTAAACCGCGAATTTACGAAAAAGCATCCTCGAAATGCTCAATTTTAATTGCTTGTGGAAAAAAAGTAATGGCTATGCTGTCAAATCGTATCTCTTTTTGCCAGTTTTCTTCCTCTTGGTAGCTGTTTGCGGCTTGGTGAAACAGGTTTGTTTTTGAATAGCCAATGCGTTCTTCGGGGAACCCGTGTGCGGTGCTTCGCAACGACTTGATCTCGACGAAGACAAGAAAAATACCCCGCTGGGCGATTAGGTCAACCTCGGCCTTTCCGTTTCGGTAATTTCTTTCGCGGATGCCATATCCACTTTTTTGAAGAAATGTCGCTGCCGCCAATTCTGCTCTTTTGCCTTGCTGTAAATGTTTGGCCATTCTTGTATATTTGCTGGCCCAAAGGTTGCTACATTAAGTTAAGCGGCAAGCCCCAAAACTGATATTGTGCATGCAGAATAAAAATGTCCAGTTTGTTGACTTACACGTAGCCCCTTATCGGGAGGCTTGGGATTTACAAGAACATTTGATGGCACACATTTCAGGCATCAAATTGAGCAATCGAAACCGAACGGAAGATACACTTGAGCAGACACCAAATTACCTGTTGTTTTGCGAGCACCCCCATGTATATACACTTGGCAAAAGTGGCGATGCCACACATTTGTTGATGCAGGAGTCTTTTCTGCACACCATCGGCGCGACATTTTACAAGACGAATCGCGGAGGTGATATTACGTATCACGGGCCAGGCCAACTAGTAGGCTATCCGATTTTTGATTTAGAGAATTTCTTCACCGACATACACTTATACCTACGCATGCTTGAAGAAGCCATCATTCGAACATGTTCCGAATATGGCCTAGTTGCGGGAAGAATTGAACGACTCACGGGCGTTTGGATTAATCCTGAATCAGATGATGCGCGCAAGATCTGTGCCTTTGGCGTGAAGGCCTCTCGCTGGATTAGCATGCACGGATTTGCCTTTAATGTACAGCCTGATCTGTCTTATTTTGGGCACATCGTGCCGTGTGGAATTGCCAATAAAAGCGTTACCTCATTAAGCCAAGAATTAAGTCGAGAGATAAGCCTAGACGAAGTCAAACCCAAAGTTTTAGCACACCTGCAAGAATTATTTCAGTTTCACACGCAGCATGTTTCACGTGAAACATTACCTCAAGCCTAAGCAATATGGATACGCGAATGAATTTCAAGAATACGTTATTTCTAGATATTGAAACGGTATCGGAATCCGCGGATTTTTCCCAATTGTCAGAAGCCCGAAAAGAATTCTGGGTAAAAAAGGCGAAGAATTTAGTGAATCCCGGCAATTTGTCGGCTGAGGAGCTCTACGTAGATCGTGCGGCATTGTACGCTGAATTTGGGAAGATTATTGTGATAGGCATGGGTTTCTTGTATGTGAATACGCAGAAGGAATTGGCGCTGAAAGTGAAGACCATTGCGCACACGGACGAGAAAGTGTTGTTGGCCGAGTTTGCTGCATTTGTCAACAAGACGTATAAGTCGAAGGAATTGACGCTTGTCGCGCATAATGGAAAGGAGTTTGACTTTCCTTATTTATGCCGACGAATGATGGTGAATGGATTGGAGATACCGCGGGCCTTGCAATTACAGGGCAAAAAACCATGGGAAATCATTCATCAGGATACGATGGAGATGTGGAAATTTGGCGACCGACGGTCGTTTACATCGCTTGAATTATTAGCTGATTTGTTGGGAATTCCAGGAGCCAAAAGTGATTTATCTGGCGATCGCGTACATGCGGTTTATTATCAGGATCACGATTTGTCGCGCATTACGGCGTACTGTATGGAGGATGTTATTGTTGTGGCCCAGCTCTACCTTCGCTTTCACTTCATGGAGCTCGTTGAGCCTCAACACATTGAAAAACTATAGTATTTTAGCCGGATTTCCGAAAGCGCGCTTGCTTGCAGGGATATTTTCTATCACAACACTACCCGCTCCTACGGTTGCTCCTTTTCCAATTTTCACACTTCCTACGATGGTGGAGTGAATGCCAACAAACGCATTTTTTTCGATTTGGGCTTCTTTCCCGATGACAGATCCTGCGCCGATTTGAACAAAAGATTCGATGATGGCGCCTGTTTCGATAATGGAACCAGCGCCAATAATAACATGGTCGGCTAATTTACTTTCAGGCGAAATCACGGCTGATGCGCCTATAAATAATCCATAAGCTAAGCTTTTTACATCTGCAATTTGAGCGCTCGGATGAATGGCGTGTACGGGTTTGGTACCACGATCTTCCTCGATTAACTCGATAATTTTTTTGCGTTCTATTGGGTTTTCTAATGCCACAAAAACAGAACAAGACTTACCGATGAGTCCCCAATATGAATCATCTTCCGTCGTTCCTAGCACAGGAATTTCTCCGATGATCGTGTCTTTCTTTTTGACGTCATCATCTAGAAATCCATAAACGACTACTTCGTTTTTTTGAAAAATGTGAGCCACTTCTAAGGCAAATGGATTAACTCCGATAATGATTACGGGCAATGAAGTCATGTGTTTCTTATTTTATTTTGGCTGTAAAGGTACTCAAATCAAAGGCAATTGAATTGTTTTCTACGTAGATCAAGGAGGAGATTTCGGCTCCCAAAGAGACGTCTTGTCCTGTAGGTAAATCCCAGGACGAACCATCTACTTGATTCAAGGCTTGCATATAACTTAAATCTCCAATCTCCTCGATGCGCCATGAATAGGCAATTTCGTCTGTTGGCAGCGCAGTTTCAACTAAGTTAATTCCGATATCTGCACGGTGTTTTCCTTCGGAATCTAGGGGCGCCTGCGTGATTTTTAGGTCAAAGATTTGCCGTTCATTTGTCTCTAGATTTGTGTAGAGATCAATGGATTCGCTCGAGTAGGTTTCATCAGCAATACTAACAAGAGCATCTAGTAGAATTGCGGCATTCATCCGACGAAGCGAATGTTTTTCTAGGTCCCATCCTGCACCACCAGCTTCCACGAGTAGCAATCCATAGCCGCGCGATTGAAAGGTGTCTCCGAAAGCGCGTGCGTTAAATTCGTCATTCCATTTGGCCACCTTATTGGGTAAATATTTTTGAGTAAAACGCGTTGAGCGATTCGCTAATTGTGCCGCGCGTGTGCGCGAAGGTGTCCATGTTCCTGCCTCATCCCCAGCGGTTGCAAGGAAAGCAATGTGCGTTTGATGGGCGCTATTGCCTACGGAATAAAGCCGATTTTGATCATGTAAATTGAACGCAAATAGCGGTTTTTTACTGTCGGCCCAAGATGATAACAGCCGAGCTTCCACACTATTTTGCGCTACCGCATCTCGGTTCATATCTATCCCGAATGCAGTTTCGCGGGTCCAACGAGCCGCCCCATCCGCATTTAGGCGGGGGATTACATATAAACTTATTTTCTGATGCAATTTTTCCCTAATTTCCATGGATTCTTTCGAATCTAAGGATAAAAAGCGGAAGATATCAGCCAAAGCCATGGTAGCTGTTGCCTCATCCCCATGCATTTGTGACCAGGCGATAACAGGTATGGGGCCGGACCCAAAACAGACCTCATGAATCGGTCTTGCTTCGGTGGTTAATCCGATTTGCGTGACGGTAAAATGCGGTGATGCCGACCAGCCCGCAAGTAGATTTTCCCAGGTGCTGGCCGCGAACCTGCGCTTCGTTAACGTGGGTTCTTGGTAATGCGGATGCTGATCATAGAAGTAGTCGAACATTAGCGATATGGCGGTTTGGGTAAATAATCAGACCAAGGTTGGACTTTAAACAGTCCTTCTTTTCCTGAAAAATAAATCACAATGATAGTAACGAATAGATAACAGAACCAAGCTTGAGGTCCGAATAATTCACAGCCAAGCAACAGACCGGTGATGGGGGTTTTGGCTAAACCACAGTAAAGCGAAGTAAATCCGATGGCGGCTAATAATGGAATGGGGAAATTAATCCAGCTTGACAAACTTGCCGCCGCATGGGAGCCAATTAAAAATAAGGGAGTTGCTTCTCCCCCTTTAAATCCGAGACCAAGACTTAGTGCCGTCGCGAATAATTTAGTTGGCGCAAATTCCCACCCATCAAACGTGTCTGAAAATGGCCGAAGTAAAAATTCAGAACCCAATCCGACCGTTTCTGAAAAAATGGAAATTTGAAATAGGCCGAGCAAAATTAAGCCCGCGAGAATCCCTTTGAGAGCCGGCTGTATGGGCAATTTCCCGTACGCGGAAAAAATAATCGATTCTAAGCGTGTATAGATTAACCCAATCAGCCCTAAAAACAGGCCAATAAACGCTAATTTGGTCCAAAATGAGGCCGATATAGGGGGCAAAAAAACAAGGGGATACAAAACGTGTTTTGTACCCCACACGTGGAGACTGACAAAATTGGCCGCAAATGCGAGGGCGGCGCAGGTAAAAAAGGATGGCCAATGAATTTTGCCAACCTTCCCTACTTCGAGTCCGAAAAAACAGCCGGCTAGTGGAGTTCCAAAAACGGCAGCGAATCCAGCGCTCATGCCGGCGCGGAGCCAGATGGATTTTTCTTCAGGGGATACTTCAAATTTTTCACTTAGATAGGCCGACAAGTTTCCACCTATCATGATGGCCGTTCCTTCACGGCCGACCGATGCGCCCACGATGTGGCTGACCCACGTGGCAACTAAAATAAAGGGAGTTGCTAAAGGCGAAACGGGAGAATCGCTAGAAGCAATAAATTGTTTGGTACTGATTTGTGCCCAGGTTTTGAACTTGAGTACATAAAATAAAAGACCGACGAGCGGCAAGCCATACAAGTAGGCCGGTTGGCGCATCGAAGCAATCACCTCCAAGCCCCACAAAAATAAAGAAGCTAAAGTCCCCATGGAAAAGGAAAGTAAGATTCCGATTAGGAGACGTTTGGCCCAAATTGACTGCATAGAAGCAAAAATTTGTTTCAAAGGTAGGGAATTTTATTTTGCCTACCTTTGTGCGGTCAAGTTCAGCTTGCCTTAACGAATTGAATTCCCTTTATGACTGATTTTGCATCACTTGGCTTAAACCCACAATTGCAGCGCGCTTGCGAGGCCGTGGGCTACACCTCAGCTACTCCTATTCAGGAACAGGCGATTCCAATGATGTTGCAGGGGCATGATGTTTTAGGTATCGCGCAGACGGGAACAGGTAAAACGGCAGCCTACGCGTTACCTTTGTTGATGCGCATTAAATATGCCCAAGGTAAAAACCCGCGGGCCCTTATTTTAGCTCCTACGCGCGAATTAGTTATTCAAATTCATGAAGTGATGGTGGGTTTGGCGCAGTTCACCGACTTACGTTTACTCGCACTTTATGGTGGATTAGGGCCAAAGACGCAGATTCAAGCCTTAGAGGCGGGGATCGATATTTTGGTTTCGACGCCAGGTCGATTTTTAGAATTATATCGGAAGGATGTAATTGTTGTCAAGGAGTTGAAATTCTTGATTTTGGATGAGGCGGATAAAATGATGGACATGGGTTTCATGCCGCAAATCCGCGAGATCTTAGAAAAAATACCGTATAAAAAACGTCAAAATGGATTGTTCTCCGCGACTTTTCCAGAAAAAGTAGAGAACCTGTCCCATGAGTTTTTGGAGTTTCCTTTACGGATTGAAGTGACGCCTCAGGCGACACCGGCTAGCCAAGTAACGCAATTTGTGTATCAAGCGGAAAACTTGAAAACCAAAATTAACGCCTTGGAATATTTCATACAACAGCCTCATTTTGAGCGCGTTATGATATTTTGTCGGAGCAAAGACGCTGTAAACCAAGTAGAAAAATACCTAACCCGTAAAGTCTTACCTGAGGATCAAGTACGGGTGATACACTCGAATAAAGGGCAAAATACGCGAATCAATGCGATGCAGCAGTTTCGGGAGGGTTCGATAAAGGTATTGGTGACGACGGATGTGGCGTCGCGCGGCATTGATATTCCGAAGGTGTCGCATGTCATCAACTTTGATGTGCCCCTAATTTATGAGGATTATGTGCATCGGATTGGTCGGACAGGACGTGCGGAGCAGGTGGGGGAGTCGATCACATTTATCACCTTGGCTGAGCAATATCACTGGGCAAAGATTGAGGAAATCATCCAACAGAAGATAGAGATTGCCCCATTACCCGAAGGAATATTGATTGAAGAAACGCCTTTTTTAGAGCAGCAAGACATGTTGCGTGCGGTGGATGATCAGCGGAAACGCGAGGATCCGGAATTCAAAGGCGCATTCCATGAGAAAAAGTGGGTCATCAAAGCCCGCGCGAGTGGAAAAAAAGTACCTACGCGCAAAGCTGTGACGAAGGCTGGACCGAAGGGGGGCGCGAAGCTTGATCCCAAGCCGGCACCGCGCAATAACCGACCAGGAAAAAATGCCAAATTTCGTCCGGGTGGTACGACAAATAAAAAGAAACGGTAGATTTGCATTTCATGAAGACACGATACCTGATACTATTGCTTTTAGCTAGCTTTGCGGCACATTCGGCGACGCTAGACTCCTTAGTCAAAGAGGCAAAATATTTACCTCTTTACGGCCAGAAAGCCCTTTCTCAAAAAGACCAAACGGAATTAACCCAATTTGTGGAGTCCTGTGATGCGAGTTTTGGCTCGCGGAAAGAGGCTAGCGATTTCTTTGTGGAACGTGCTTGGGAGTATGTTGGAGCCGGAAAATTAGATACGGCAACGTACCGCTTTAATTTATTGCATGCATTGAATGACCAGTCGGTGGACGCCTATTGGGGCCTCGGGGTCATCACCTTTCAGCGCAATGATTTCCCTAAAGCCATTGAATTTTTAGAAAAAGGATTGAGCTTGGATACGGCGCAGGCGATTTTACGTGTCGACTTAGCGGTGGTTCAATTGAGTTGTTATTTGAAACAAATGGAATGTGGAACGTTGGATGGGGTAGAGGGGCATTTGGCAATTGCATTGCGCCAACAACCCGGATATGGGATGGCGTGGATGAAGCGTGCGCAAGTGGCGTATTTACAGGAACGTTATGCGGAAGCGTGGACGTATTTGCATACGTCAAGAAAGCTAGATATTTCACAATTGGACATTAGTTTAGGCCAATTATTAGCTGAAAAAATGCCTGATCCGGAGGGTATATTTAAGTAGAATCTATGGGAATTCGGTCATTTTTCGCGAAACCATTTGCCAAGCGCATCGTGAAACAGCATCAGCGTTCGCATGCCCTGGCGGTTCAAATTCAGGAAAATTGGTTGAAAGAAAATCTAAAGAAAGCCGAAAAAACAATCTTTGGTCAGGCTTACGAATTTGACAAAATCCGAAATTATTTAGAGTATAAAATCCGCGTTCCCATTGCGGAATATGAGGACCTGAAAACCTACATCGACGAGATGGTCTTAGGTTCGCCTGACATTTTATGGCCGGGCAAACCGGCGTATTTTGCGAAGACATCGGGCACAACCTCGGGTGCGAAATATATACCCATTTCGAATGAATCCATGCCTTTTCATATTTCTGGCGCGCGTGATGCCCTATTGCATTATGTACACTACTCCGGAAATGCGGCGTTTTTGGACCAAAAATTGATTTTTTTATCCGGTTCCCCGGAGTTGGAAGCCAAGAACGGAATTCCTACCGGACGCTTATCGGGCATCGTGAATCACCACGTTCCAGGGTATTTGCGTGGGAATCAATTGCCAACGTATGCGACGAATTGCATTGAAGATTGGGAGGAGAAATTGACTGCGATTGTGGGGGAGACGATAGGCCAACGGATGGGATTGATATCCGGAATTCCGCCTTGGGTACAGATGTATTTTGACCGCTTGGAGGCGCAGTCGGGCCAAAAAATAGGCGATTTATTTCCTGATTTTCAATTGTTTGTGACGGGAGGGGTGAATTTTGAACCGTACCGACAGAAAATAATGGAGTCGATTGGGCGGGATATTGATGTGGTAGAAACTTATCCGGCATCGGAAGGATTCATCGCATTTCAGGATTCGACCGGGGAAGAAGGCTTATTGCTGAATGTGGATGGCGGAATTTTTTATGAGTTTGTTCCCACGGAAACGTATTTCACCGCAACGCCGAAGCGACTTTCATTAGCGGAGGTACAGGTGGGCGTAAATTATGCGTTATTGATGTCTACGAACGCAGGATTGTGGTCTTATTCGATTGGGGATACGGTCAAATTTGTGTCTTTGGATCCGTTCCGGATTGTGGTGACGGGAAGAATTAAGCATTTTATTTCGGCATTTGGGGAGCATGTGATTGCGGAGGAAGTGGAACGTGCGATGGCTGAGGCGCGCAAAGCGTTCCCAGATGTGCAGCTGGTGGAGTTCACCGTCGCCCCCCAAGTAAATTCAGAAAAAGGCGATTTACCGCACCATGAGTGGTTGGTGGAGCTATCTGGCCCCTTACCAGACAAAGCTGGATTTCAAGCCATTTTAGAGGCATCTATGCGTGCGCAAAATATTTACTACCAAGATTTGATTACGGGCAAGGTGTTGCGGGGATTGGAATTGACGCTTTTAAAACCGAATGCATTCATTGATTACATGAAATCGCAGGGTAAGTTGGGCGGCCAAAACAAGGTTCCTCGTTTATCGAATGACCGGGCCATTGCGAATGGTTTACGCGCCTTTGTGGCGAATTAATTTTTCCCTTGTTTCTTGAGTTGGTCCCGAATTTCGGTCAAAAGCTTGTCGGTGGAACTCAGGTTCTCATCCTTGGGTTCGTCGCTGATTTTCAATTTATTTATCCCCTTAATTGCCAAAAACAACACGAAAGCAATCATTAAAAATTGGATGGTTGCGGCAAGTGATTTGCCATATTTGACGGCACCCCAGGATAGCTTATCGATGTCGGCCACGCCCGCCGCATGCGTTGCCGGAGCTAATATTAGTGGCGTAATAACATCTTCTACCAACGAATTAATGATGCTCGAAAACGCTGCTCCGATGACGACGGCCACGGAAAGTTCGATGACATTTCCTTTAATGGCGAAGGCTTTAAATTCTTTTATCCAGGACATGGGGGCAAAGGTAGGGAAAATAGTAGCTAGTCCAACTAGACACTAGTCGTTAGACGCTGGACGTTAGACGTGTGTAAAAGTATCCTCCGGACTAATTCCCTTCGGACTGACATCCAGCGTCCAGCGTCTAATGTCCAATGTCTGATTTTCCTCCGGACTCATTCCCTCCGGACTGATGTCCTGCGTCCAGCGTATAATGTCCAATGTCTAATTTTCCTCCAGACTAATTCCCTTCGGACTAACGTCCAGTGTCTGACGTCCAACGTCTAGTTTGACTGACTACTGACGACTGCTTTTATCACCCCCATCTCCGGCAGGTGAATCTTCGGAAATACCTCAGCGACTGCCGACCAAGCCACGTGGTGGCTGATGAAATCACTTGCATTGACCCGCTTTGTACGCAGCAAATCCATGACATACAGGAAGTCTTCAATTGTAGCGTTGCGGCTACTCATCAGCGTCGCTTCGCGTTTATGGAATTCGGGGTGGATGAAGGAAATGGCCTCTTTTTGAAGCCCAATGAGGATATATTGACCTCCGTGGGCGATTTTGGCAAAACCAGATTCGATGGCTGCGCGGTTTCCGGTGGCGTCGATGACCGTTTGATAGCTCGATTGTGAAGCTACAGACACACCCAATTTATCCTCACAAAATGCCAAACGCGCCGCATTCGGTTCAGCTACTTCGACCTGTGCCCCTTGGATTTTGGCGAGTAAAATGGTGAATAATCCGATGGGCCCGGCACCCATGACAAGCACTTTTTCGCCCGCCTGAATTTTTCCACGACGCAGTCCATGGGCGGCGATGGATAAGGGCTCTACCAGGGCAAGTTCATCAGCAGAAAGCCCGTTCCCGGCTAAGATAAATCGGTCCTCCACGGTGATATATTCGCGCATGCCGCCATCGGTATGCACGCCAAAAACCTGAATATGTTCACAACAATTCGGTTTGGCTTGTTGGCACGCGGAGCAAGTCCCACAATTAAAATAAGGGATAATCGTCACCAATGAACTGCTTGAAAATTGTTCGGATTCCACGACCTCGGCCGCCAATTCATGCCCTAAAATTCGGGGATATTGAAAGAAGGGTTGGTTCCCAGCAAACGCGTGTATGTCGGTGCCACAAATTCCAATCACGCGGACGCGCAATAGCGAATATCCTGCAGGACGATTAGGTATTTCTGTTTCTTGTAATTCAAAAGTTCCCGGTTGGGTGCATGACCAAGTTTGCATCAGGATTAAATCGGTTTAGGTTTCTGAAATTAGCAATTTAAATTAAATTAGTCCTCATAATTCTAAACCAAGTGAAAATCAACGACGTTTTCTTCTGGGCTTTGGCCTAATTCCCAGCCGTCTTTTGGGCTAAATGAACCAATAAACACGCAAAGATTTCAGTAAATTTTGTGCATTTTGCACTTTACAACGCGTAAGCCTTTAAACAATTTTACATGATACACACGATGCGTTGGTTCGGACCGAACGACCCGGTTTCGTTGATGGATATACGACAAGCCGGATGTACTGGCGTTGTCACTGCGTTACATCAAATCCCCGTTGGCGATGTGTGGTCCACCGAAGCTATCCAAGAACGCATTTCGATTATTGAAGCAGGGAATCAGGATTGGACGCCCTTACATTGGTCGGTGGTCGAATCGCTTCCCGTACACGAAGGAATAAAAAAGGCCTTGCCTTCTCGTGCTCAGCACATCGAAAATTACAAGACTTCATTACGTCATCTAGCAGCTTGCGGTATCAAAACGGTTTGCTATAATTTTATGCCCGTGCTGGATTGGTCACGTACCAAATTAAATTTCGAAATGCCGGATGGCGCACGTGCTTTGCGATTTGTGTGGACCGACTTTGCTGTATTTGATTTGCATATTTTACAGCGCACAGGTGCGGCCGCGGATTATACATGGGCTGTGCAGGCGGCAGCTTCTGAGCGTTTTGCGACGATGACTTCAGCCGAGAAAGACGAGTTAAAAAACACGGCACTTTTAGGTCTTCCGGGCTCCGAGGAGGCCTTTCATTTAGAGAATTTTCAAAGTCTACTGGACGAATACCGCGATATTTCAGCGGATCAGTTGCGTGAAAACTTGCACTATTTTGTGCGATCGATTGCGCCTTTGGCACAGGAATTAGGCATCAATCTATGCATCCATCCGGATGATCCTCCATTTCCTTTATTAGGCTTGCCGCGGGTGGTGAGTACGGAATCGGATTTAGCTTTATTGATGGAAGCGTCGCCGGTGCGGGCTAACGGTATCACATTTTGCACGGGATCTTTAGGGGTGCGGGCCGATAATGATTTGCCCGCGATGATTCGTCGGTTCGCAGATCGCATTCATTTCATGCACTTACGTACGACTTTCCGGGAACAGAATGACCCCTTGATTTTTCATGAAGCGCCGCATTTAACGGGCGACGTAGATATGTTCGAGGTTGTCAAAGCAGTCGCGGAAGAAGAAAAAAGAAGAGGAGGCGCGGAGATTCCGATGCGTCCCGACCACGGTCATCAAATGCTCGATGATTTGAACAAGAAAACATACCCAGGCTATTCGGCGATCGGACGATTACGCGGTTTGGCAGAAATACGTGGACTAGAATTAGCGATTCGCTCCACTTTAAATTAGAAAAAGTAAAATGCAACAACCATTCTCATTACACGGGCGCGTGGCGCTCATCACAGGTGGCGGAACTGGAATCGGGTTTGATATCGCGAAATGTTTTTTAGCGTCCGGCGCGACGGTCGTGATTACCGGTAGGCGCGAAGATGTGCTGAAAGAATCCGTGGCTAGCCTTGGTGCAGGTGCTCATTTTGCAGTGAATGATGTGTCGGATTTGAGTTTGACTACTTCTTTAGTTTCCGAGATTGTTTCGAAACATGGGGGCATCGATATTTTGGTGAATAATGCGGGGATTAATATGAAGCGATACGCGGTGGAAGTTTCGGATGACGATTTTGCCAACATAATTAATGTGAATTTGAATGCTGTTTTTGCCTTGACACGTGAAGTGGGGAAACATATGCTCGAGCGCGGCAAAGGATCCATCATTATGATTTCATCCATGGCGGCTTATTACGGAATCGATCGGGTGGCGGCATATGCGTCGTCAAAAACCGGTATTTATGGATTGGTTCGTGTGCTGGCTTCGGAGTGGTCGGGGCAGGGTGTGCGCGTGAATGCGATTGCCCCCGGATTTATTGAAACGGCGATGAGTCGGACTGCTATGAATTCGGATCCGGATCGGAAGCACAAGGCGATGGATCGCACGCCGATGGGCCATTTCGGGAAACCAGAGGATATCGGTTGGGCCGCAGTGTATTTGGCATCGGATGCATCAAATTACGTAACAGGCGTCTCAATCCCGGTTGACGGCGGGAATTCAATCGGATTCTAATGAAAGGAAATTATCGGTGGGTGGTGGTCGCTCTGTTGTTTTTTGCGACGACGATTAACTATTTGGATCGCCAGGTGATTGGGTTGTTGAAGCCTACACTGGAGAAAGAATTAAATTGGTCGGAGACGGATTACAGTTTTATTGTGATGTGTTTTACGGCTTCGTATGCGATTGGATTATTAGCTTTTGGAAAGGTGATTGATAAGATCGGTTCCAAAATGGGCTATTCGATTTCGATTGTTATTTGGTCTATTGCATGCATGGCACACGCCTTAGCGAAGACAACTTTTGGATTCGGTGTTGCACGCGCAGCTTTAGGAGCCGGTGAAGCAGGGAATTTTCCTGCTGCGATAAAGACGGTTGCGGAGTGGTTTCCGAAACGGGAGCGCGCTTTGGCAACCGGCATTTTTAATTCCGGGGCAAATATCGGAGCCATGGTGGCGCCCATTATGGTGCCTTGGATTTTGGGGGCTTATGGCTGGCAAGAGGCGTTTATCATTACAGGTGCGATCGGATTTATTTGGTTGGCCTTGTGGTGGTGGTTTTACGAGGTGCCTGCGAAACATGGTTCTGTTACGCCAGAAGAACTTACGCATATTCAATCGGAGGAGGAAACTACGCAGGTGGCGCCTATTGCGTGGGGTAAATTATTTGGGTATCGCCAAACCTGGGTCTTCATTGTGGGCAAGTTTTTCACGGATCCGATCTGGTGGTTTTTCTTGTTTTGGTTGCCGTCTTATTTCTCGACGACTTTTGCATTGGATTTGAAAAAGCCGAGTTTACATTTGGCGGTTTTGTTTACATGCACGTCGATTGGTAGTATTGGCGGAGGCTATATTTCAGGCTGGTTGATGAAGAAGGGCTGGCCAGTTTACAAGGCGCGAAAATATTCGATGTTCTTTTTTGCTTTGTGTGCGGTGCCGATTATCGGGGCACGCTGGGCGACGGATATTTGGCAGGCTGTATTTTTAATTAGCATTGCTGCATCGGCGCATCAGGCATGGTCGGCAAATATATTTACGACCGTATCGGATATGTTTCCGAAGCACGCCGTTTCATCTGTCGTGGGGATCGGGGGACTTGCGGGCTCACTTGGGGGGGTGATTTTTCCGTATATTATTGGCGTAATTTTAGATTCCTACAAGGCAGACCAGGCATTGTCGGCCGGATATAATGTTATATTTGTTGCTTGTGGCTGCGCGTATTTGTTTGCGTGGTTGTTGATTCATTTCATTTCGCCTAAAATGGAGGCGGTTAAATCGTAGACCTATGAAAAAATTATTGATTGCTTTACTTGCATTTTCTTCCAGTGCTTTGGCACAGGAACATCATCCGTTAGAGGGTGCATGGGATTTATCGGTTTCGATGGAAAATCGGAACGGAGGTGTGTCGACGGCACCATCTTGGTTGCAGGTTCGGCATTCTGGATTGCGGACATTGACTGGTCATTTTGTGGGGGATGGCGGTTCGGCGCGTCCGATCGCTGAAGTGTTTTTTAAGGATGGTCATGTGTCGTTTAAGATTCCGCCGCAGTGGGAGAAGGAGGATGCGTATTTGTCTTTTGAGGGGGATTTGAAAGATGGAAAATTATCGGGAACCATTGTTAAGCCAAACGGAAAATCCATGGCATTTACGGGTGTACGTGCGCCTTCGTTGTGGCGTTCTTCGGAGCCTATATGGGGCAAGCCAATATCGTTATTGAATGGAAAAGATTTGACTGGTTGGAAGGCTTTGGGCCCAAAAAATCAGTGGGTTGTGGAGAATGGCGTATTGAAGAGTGCTGCTTCGGGAGCGAATATTTGTACGGAGCAGAAGTTTACGGATTTCAAATTGCATATTGAATTCCGTTTGCCGCCAGGAAGTAATAGCGGGGTGTATTTGCGCGGACGTTATGAGGTTCAGGTGGAGGACAGCTATGGAAAGGAGCCGTTTAGCATTTATTTAGGAGGAATTTACGGATTTATTGATCCTTTATTTCAAGCCGCTAAACCTTCTGGCGAGTGGCAAACCTACGACATCACGCTGGCGGGGCGTAAAGTTTCTGTGACATTGAATGGCCAAAAAGTGATTGTTGACCAGAATATTCCGGGCATCACGGGTGGTGCGATGGATAGCGATGAGGCGGCCCCAGGGCCGATTATGATTCAGGGAGACCACGGTCCAGTTGAATATCGGAACATTGTCATTACGCCGGCACGTTAAAAATATCAGGAAACTTTTAGAAAATAATTGGAACTTGCTTCCGGGTAGACGCTGCCGGGGTCGCAGACCCCGGCAGCGTCACCCCCGCACGTAAAAAGGAGCATAAACATGAAGGAAAATAAAATAGTACTCTCAGAAGACTGGACGGTCGTTTTTCTTGGATTTTTACTCATTGGTATCGCACTTCTTGGTATTCTGATCCCCACCCCAAGTTTCGGCTGGGAAAATCAAGTAGAATTACAGGATAAGGTGCTGACAAGCAAAAATTTGTGGAAGTTGGGCCAGGTATTTCTATTCACCTATGCCATTGCGATCGTTGCTGCCCGACTACTTGGCAAGTCAATAAAGGGCACTGCGCAAGGATTTCCCATTGTTTTCGTGCTTACGTCACTGGCATTAATCTTAGCGGGGAACGCATTTTTGAAAAACTGGAATTTGGAAGCAGTGATTTTCAGCTTAACGATAGGTCTATTATTAAGCAATTTTTTCACGCTGCCGGGGTGGCTAACAGAATCGCTGTCCACCGAGCTATTTGTGAAAATTGGACTTATTTTACTAGGTACCAGTGTGATTTTTGGAGATATCTTGAAGGCGGGTTCGCTTGGTTTAATTCAGGCCTTGGTGGTGGTTATTTCAGTTTGGTATTTTGCGTTTTGGGTTTCCAAAAAAATGGGCATTGACGAAGAATTTGCCATCATGATTTCGAGTGCGGTGTCTATATGTGGTGTTTCGGCAGCGATTGCAACGGCCGGCGCGATTAAAGGCGATTCAAAAAAATTGTCTTATGTGATTTCAATTGTGTTGATTACCGCTATTCCGATGATCATTTTTTTACCATTTATCGCACAAGCTTTAGGTCTTTCGCAAGCAGTGACAGGGGCCTGGTTAGGTGGAACCATCGACACGACGGGCGCGGTGATCGCGTCTGGGACGATGGTGGGGGAAGAGGCCTTGAAGATTTCGACGATTGTTAAATTTTCGCAGAATGTGTTATTGGGCTTTGCAGCCTTCGCAATTTCTATTTATTGGACCGTAACAAATAACAACTCAGCAACGGCAAAAGAGGCAAAACCTACCGTGGCGGTTATTTGGGAGCGCTTCCCAAAATTCGTTTTGGGTTTTATTGCAGCGTCTTTACTTTTTTCATTTGTTATTCCTGCTGAGTCGATTGATGCTGTGAAGGGTGGATTTAAATCCTTGCAGGGCCTTTGGTTTGCCTTAGCTTTTACAAGCATTGGTTTGGAAACCAAATTTTCAGATTTATTTTCGAAGGAAGGAAAGAAGCCATTGTATGCTTTTTTAATCGCTCAGTTATTTAACGTGTTTGTGACGCTGGCCGTTGCTTATGTGCTTTTCAACTAGGTAAACAGTTGTTTTGTAAAGATGAAGTGGTTCTTTTTCTATTTGGTTCCAATATTTGGTCTTTTTGCTCAACACAAAATCGAGCATCAATCCCAAGTTTGGTACGGGTACTATTTAACTTATCCCATTAATAATCAATGGTTTGTGCAAGGGGAAGTGCACACACGGCATTTTGCTGACCCGCTTGTACATCATCAAAACGCATTTCGTGCGCATGTGCATCATACATTTGGGGAGAATTGGGATGTTTCTGCCGGAACAGCTATTTTTTTAAATACGCCAAATGATCCGCGTATATCTACACGTTTGGCCATCCCAGAATATCGGCCGCATGTAGATGTTGTTTATAGGCATGGCAGTACTGCATTTAGAATTGACCACCGATTTCGCTCTGAAATGCGGTTTAATCGCGGGACTGACCTGGCGCGCACGAAGTTATCAGAGGATGTTAATTTTAGTAACTACCGGTTTCGTTATCGTTTTCAGGCTTTTTTTCCATTAGTTAAGCATATTCAGGGGAAAGTTAATACAGAGATTTTATTGAATGTGGGCCAGGAGAATCCGGCGAATGTATTAGATCAACACCGGATGTTTGCAGGATTGAGTATTCCCATTCGTGATAATCTGACAATGGATGTTGGGTATTTGCATGCGTTTCAGCAAAGACCGAATCTGAATTATTATGATCGCAGTATCTTGAGTTTAATGGTGTATCATCAAATGAATTAGATTACTCAGTTTATCAGTTTTCGTAAAATTTCGCGCTCTAAAGCAGTGGTTTGTTTAGTTACCGGTTAGTTCTGCTTATCAGGAGTGGTGGTGACGCTGCCGGGGTCGTAGACCCCGGCAGCGTCTACCCTCGAGTTACCCTTATATTTCATAAGTTTTCTGATAAAATCAGTCCGATGCGCCCTTAAGCGCAAAAGCAAACTTCAGTAACTTGATATTTAACGAGGGAACAAGGGTTTACTTTAAATTTGTTGAAACTTATTAAGTTTTTACACCATCATGAATGAAATTTCGCAACTTTGCACCTTGAATTCATCAACATATTATGTCATCAACCAACTCGCTTAAAGAAGAAGCCCTTCATTACCACGCCAAAGGCAGGCCCGGCAAAATTGAGGTCATTCCATCCAAAGAAACGGCGTCTCAAAAGGATTTAACACTCGCATATTCGCCTGGCGTGGCTGATCCCTGCCTCGAAATAGCAGCTAATCCGGAAGACATTTATAAATACACGGCCAAAGGAAACTTAGTTGCCGTAATCTCTAACGGTACCGCCGTGCTTGGACTCGGAGACATCGGTCCCGGCGCCAGCAAACCCGTCATGGAAGGCAAGGGGCTCTTGTTTAAAATTTATGCAGATATCGATGTTTTTGACCTAGAATTGAATACCAAAGACGTCGACGAATTCGTTCGTACCGTGAAAATACTGGAGCCCACTTTCGGTGGTGTCAACTTAGAAGATATCTCCGCTCCCGAATGTTTCGAGATCGAAGAACGATTAAAAGCGGAATTGAATATCCCGGTCATGCACGATGACCAGCACGGAACAGCCATTATTTCCTCCGCCGCGTTGTTAAATGCGCTTGAAATTGTGGGCAAGGATATCGCCAAAGTAAAAATAATCATCAATGGTGCCGGAGCCTCTGCTACCTCATGTACTCGATTGTATTGTTCATTGGGCGCTAAAAAAGAGAACATTCTGATGTTCGATTCCAAAGGCCTGATTCACCCGAGTCGCACCAACCTGGACGGTCGCAAATCCGAATTTGCAAATGAACGTTATCCAGCAGAAACGACTTTAACAGAAGCGCTTGTAGGCGCTGATGTATTCGTAGGTCTTTCCAAAGGAAATATCCTCACTGAAGAAATGATTACCCCAATGGCCAAAGACCTAATCGTTTTTGCCATGGCAAATCCTACGCCTGAAATCGCCTACGAAAAGGCCATGAACGCGCGTAAAGATATTATTTTTGCGACTGGACGTAGCGATTACCCGAACCAAGTGAATAATGTGTTGGGCTTTCCCTACATTTTCCGTGGGGCACTCGATGTGCGCTCGAAGGTCATCAACGAAGAAATGAAATTAGCGGCGGTGTATGCCTTGGCTGATTTGGCCAAAAAACCAGTTCCCGATATTGTCAACTTGGCATATGATCACGATAACCTAGTTTTTGGTCGCGAATATATTATCCCAAAACCGGTAGATCCACGTTTGTTGACAACCGTCGCACCGGCCGTTGCCCGCGCCGCCATGGAAACGGGTGTGGCTAAATTCCCGATCCAAGATTGGGATGCGTACGAGTTGCAATTGTCCAAACGTTTGGGACTTGATAATACGTTGATGAAGGTGATCATCAACAAAGCTAAATCGAAACCAAAACGTGTGGTTCTAGCCGATGCTGAAAATCTTTCTGTATTAAAAGCGGCCAAGGAAGTTCGCGAAGAAGGCATCGCTACGCCCATCTTGTTGGGCAATCGCGAGGTGATCGAGCAGATGCTGACTGATAATAAAATTGACCTTCCAAATGTCGAAATTATTGATCCGTATGTTCCGGCAACGAAGGAAGATAAGGCACGTTCAGCGCGTTACAGCGAGGAGTTTTTCTTGCGTCGCCAGCGTCAAGGATATAATAAAGCAGAGGCCCAAAAAATCATTCGTCGGCGAAATTATTTCGGCAGTATGATGGTGGACATGGGTGATGCGGATGCGATGATTGGAGGTATGAGTCGGAATTATCCGGATACGGTTCGCCCAGCGTTGCAGACGATTGGTCGGAAAGAAGGCGTACAAAAAGTGTCGGGTATGTACATTTTAATGACGCGTTTTGGTCCGTTATTTTTAGCGGATACAACCGTGAATTTCAACCCAACCGCAGAAGAAATTGTGGAGATTGCAGAGCTTTCAGCGAAGCAAGTGGAGAAGTTTAACATCAAACCGCGGATCGCGTTAATCACCTATTCGAACTTCGGAAGTGCGGATGGGGATGATGCGAAGAAGATGAGGCAGGCAGTTCACATGCTGAAACAACGTAATCCAAAAATGATTGTGGATGGTGAAATGCAAGCGCATTTACCGTTTAATTTGGACTTGATGAAAGAGAATCATCCGTTCAGCGATTTGGCGGAACAAGGGGCGAATGTTCTAATTTTCCCGAATTTATCTTCGTCTAATATTGCGTACAACTTGGTGAAAGAAATTGCAGATATCGAAAAAATTGGACCTATTCTTTTAGGTTTGAAGAAACCGGTGCACGTGGTGCAGCTAGGTTCAACGACTCGAGAAATCGTTAATATGATTGCCATCGCCGTCGTGGATGCGCAAATGAACAAATAATTTTTTAAATTAATTTATACGCTGCCGGTGGTCAACGACCCCGGCAGCGTATCGCGAAAATACTAGATTTAAACGAATAAGCGGGCCCAACTAATTGATAAAATACTTTTCAGCTATTGAAATTTTGCTCTTCTTAGCTAGCTTTGGCAAAGCTCCAAGCTTTGCCAAAGCTAAGGCTGAAACGCCTTTTTTGCCTCATAAATAAGGCTGTAATTCTGCCCGTAACAAGCCACTTCCACCTCCAAAATGTTGGATAATCGGCACCGAAACCCTCCTTCGAACTAGCGCTTCATCCTCAGGCGAAACACCGCTACTCAACAGCAATACATCCATCGGAACCCCCAGAGCTAATACCTCCTGGGCATCCTGAAATCCACTGGCCGTAAACTCGGGGTAGTTGCCTATTAAGCGCACCAACAACCCCACGATGTCTTTATTGCCGCCAAAAATCACGACATGTTTCATAATTGCATGGGAACTTCCATGAGTAAAATTTCAGCGTCTTGACTCATTTCGCTGAATGAAACGGAAGCCGCATCGCGAATACCGAGGCCATCACGCGAAGCTAAGGCATACCCGTCTACGGCCACTTCTCCATTTAAGACGAACACATAAAGGCCATTTCCAGTCTTTTTGACGCTATATTCAGCCGACACCCCTGAATCGAATTTCCCGATATGAAACCAGGCATCTTGGTGAATCCATACCCCGGCATCATCCGGTGATGGAGATAAAATCTGATCAAACTTATTGGCACGATTCGCCGGATTTAACTCGATTTGATCATACCGTGGCGTTACATTTTTCTTATTTGGGAAAATCCAAATCTGCAAAAACTTGACCGTCGCATCTTTATTTCGATTGTATTCGCTGTGGTAAATCCCCGTCCCCGCACTCATCACCTGAATTTCTCCATGGCGAATCACGGTCGTATTTCCCATACTGTCCTTGTGCTCCAGATCGCCTTCCAACGGAATACTGATAATCTCCATATTATCATGTGGATGTTGGCCAAAGCCCATCCCACCTGAAACGGTGTCATCATTTAATACGCGAAGTGCACCAAAGTGGATACGTTTCGGATCATAGTAATTCGCAAAGCTGAAGGTGTGAAAACTTTTCAACCAGCCATGATCAGCCGCTCCACGCGTTCCTGCTACATGTAATTCATAAGATGTCATTTTAATTCTTCGCTTTAAAGGTCCATGAGATGGTAAACTCAGCGACTTGTTGGCCAGCTGAATTTGTTCCTACCGACTTCGAAACCAATTTACTTCCTGAATTGTTCACGAGTGCTTCTTCGACCGCAGCTTGAAATGCAAGTCCATCTTCGCAGGTGAAGTGCACGACGCCAGTCGCTTTTTTGGTGAATGTGGCCTCTACTTTTTCTACTAGCATGCTGACGGCGGGATCACGTTTGTATACTTGTCCGAAGGCCAACATCCCCGCGCTCATTTCAGCGGCCATAGCCTCGACGGCGAAGTAGATTGAGCGAAAGGGGTTTTGGCTAAACCAGGAATATTTGACCCGAACGACGCATGTTTTTTCATCAAAATGAGCGATCGAAAGTCCAGCCCAAAATGCAGCGGATAGCTTTTGAAGGATAAATAATTTAAATAAAATGGGGTTCGTGATGAGCCGTTTGAAGGCTGGGAAGTTTGGATTCATCTTATAAAATAAATGGAATGAGGGCCTTGACCCGCTTTTGGTACGCTCGATATTCAGTACCGAAAATGGCTATTAATTTTCGTTCTTCCAAACGGTAACCGATGCCAATGTAGGTGTACGATATGCCTAACGTCAATCCCATTTTCTGGGTAGGCAGACATAAAAATAGGCCCAAAATGAGCACAATTGTCGCGAAGTAAAGTGGATGGCGCACATATTGATACATTCCTTTTTGGACTAACAGTGGCGTCGCTTCTTTTTTAATGCCTAAAAATTCGGCACCATCAAATGCCTGAAAGGCACGTACGAGCAAAACCAATCCCAAGGCCATGCAAATTATACCCAGGTACCAGGTCCAAGTGGGAAGTTCTAGTGCCTGATTGGGCGCAGCGATGCTTACATATAAGAGTGGTAATAAGCTAGAAAAGGCGATGATATTATAGCCAATTCGGTAAAATGGAAAGACGGTAGGGAGCGTTTTTTCCACCCAATTTTTCACCTCTGTAGCCGCCAAAAAACTATGGACAAAAAAGTATGCCGCCCATGCGCTTGCTAGTAAATAGATTTCCATGCATGCTAGTTGGCAATTTTCTTCCTCATTTACACCTTTTTCTTATTAATTTTACGACCATGACGATTCAAGAAATACCCCTCGAAGCGGTTTGGCAAATTCGCCATGAGGTCATGTGGCCGGAGCGCGACCCAAGCTTTGTGCGCGTTCCTGAAGATGCGCAAGGGAAACATCTCGGGGTGGTCGTGGCCAACCAAGTTGTCTCGATCATTTCACTTTTTGACACACCTGAAGGCCTGCAGTTTCGAAAATTTGCGACGCTTAAATCGGAGCAAGGAAAGGGGTATGGATCTTATTTATTGCGGCATGTGATTGATTTGCGTCCAGGTCAAAACATTTGGTGCCATGCCCGAGTCGAAAAACAGGCTTTTTACGAGAAATTCGGCCTATTTGCACGTTTGACTACCTTTGTGAAGTCTGGGAAAACCTATGTGCGCATGGAGCGCGGCTAACGTCCAGCGTATCGGGACGTAAGTTCAAAATAGAAGTAAGTGCGGAGTCAACAGTCCGAAGGGAAAATTGAACATTGGGTCATCTTTTATAAAATTGATTTTAAATAAGGTAACGAAGAAAAAAATCCTCCGGACTTCGGACTATTGACTGCGGACTAACGTCCAGCGTCTAACGTCCAGCGTCTAACGTCTATTTGAACCACCCTGCATACTCCACATAATTCATCGCCGTTCGCATAAAAACACCTGCCGCATCGTTACTCACCGGCTTTAAAAATTTCGCCGGGTTCCCCGCATAAATACTGCCAGCCGGAACGCGTGTATTCGAAGTCACCACAGCGCCCGCGGCAATAATTGAACCTGTCTCGATCACCGCCCCATCCATCACGATAGCGCCCATGCCGATCAGCACGTGGTCCTCAATCGTGCAGCCATGAACGATAGCGTTATGCGCCACCGACACATAATTTCCGATGGTCGTTTCGGTCTTTTGGTACGTACAATGAATCACGGCACCATCCTGAATATTCGTATAATTTCCAATGCGAATGCGATTCACATCCCCGCGAACCACCGCATTAAACCAAACCGTGCAATGCTCCCCAAAGGTCACATCACCCACAATCGTGGCATTCGGTGCCTGCCAATTTTCCGCGCCAAACACAGGCGAAACGCCCTTTACTGGTAAGATTAATGCCATTTTCCTTGTAGTTTCATTACTTTTTCAATCACATCACGCACCGCGCCTTTCCCGCCGCCAAACGGCGAAACATATTTGACCGCTTGTTGGATCTCCGGAATCGCATCCCCCGGACACGTACTCAATAGCCCCGGTCGGGACAAGATTTTTAAGTCGGGAACATCATCGCCCATGTATAATACATCGGATTCTTGTAAGCCGGTTTGGGCCAACCATCCCAAATAGGTTTCCAATTTGTCCTTGCCCCCCAAACCAAAATAAATATCCTGAAATTTTAGATTTTCTAAACGCTTTTTCACGCCCGCATGACCCCCACCCGTAATCACACACATCCGATATTCCGCCATCCGCGCACGCTCAATCGCATAACCATCCCGAATAAAAAACGTCCGGTAATGTTCCCCACTTTCAAGCACATGTACCGAACCATCCGTCATCACACCATCTACATCAAATACAAATGCTTTAATGGAGGAAAATAAGGAAAGGACGTTCGACATGATTGGGGGGATTTGTGCCAACAAATATCTGCAATTTTTACGTATTTTTACCCCCATGTGGAATCGAATTATTTGGTGTTTATGTATTTGCTTGGTTATGCCAAAGGCACTGCATGCCCAGCAATTTTCAGGTAATCCCGATCGCTTTGCCAACGAGGTTAAAAGCTGGATGCTCCAAAGCAAATACCAAGATGCCCCACAGATTGCCGCCAAATGGAGCGCTTTTTGGCAGTCTACCCCCCAAGAAAACCTGCGTACGCAAATCACACAAACGGCCACAAAAGGAATGCGTTCGCCTCAAATTGCCTACTTATTGGTACGTGTTTACCTCCAATCTGCACCTGAATTACAATCGGAATTACTGGAAATTTGGCCTAAAATACTCGAGGCAAAGGACCCCAAAATAGCCATTTCCCTCCTAGAACAAATCGACACATGGCAGTTTAATCAAACCCTAGAAGGAACGGGAAATTACCAAATTAGAATCCAAGGAAATCTACATCTGGCCTGGCATCAAACCCAAGCCGTTGTTTCTGCCGCCGATAGCTGGGATTCCGAATCTCCGCTTAGTGATACCACGCCTACATTTACCTTTTCAAATGGACCTACGCTAACATGGAATAAGGCCGTTTTACAATCCAAAATTACGCGCGATAGCCTTGCACTTGCCCCAGAATCCTTTCAGTGGTCGATTAAAGATCGCATCGGAATTGGGACCCAAGCGCGCACGAAAGGTGGCGCTTACGGTGATTGGGAGATGAAAACATTTCAATTAATTCCGCGTAAAGGGGTGTTGGTCAGTCAAGAAGGAACACTGAAATTAGGCGAACGCCTGCTCGAAGGATCAGGAAAATTATCCCTCAAACGCAAAGCAGGAACGCCATTTTTCTCCTTTGATTTCCAGTCAAAAACGGAATTAAAAGAACCTTTACAAGGCCTGTATTGGAAGGCGTTTGGCCGCTTAAATATTCAAGATAATAAGCAAGGAATTTCCGCCAATGGATCAACGCCCGCGCGGATTGAAGTCTTTGCGCAAAAACAGAAATTAGCCGAATTTAAGACGCCGCTTGCTTACATTAGTGCCGATGAGAAAATTCAGATGTCCCAAGGTGAATTCACTGCTTTTGTTGGCGCCAAAGATTCACTTTATCACTCCAATGTGCGCGCAAATTGGTTTCCAGGAGAGGAAGCTTGGCACATAAATTTGAACGAAAGCAAGCAAATGTTTGAAGAAAGTTTTCATCAAATGCGCTTTGCGGTAGATTTGGCCATTCTGAAAGTGCCCACCCGAATGATTGATTTTTACCGTGTGTCGGGAAGGACCCAAGTGCCCGCTTGGGTTGAATCATTCGATTTTTTTGATGCTGAGCGCATCGACTCCGAACAAGGAATTTTGACCTATGACCCGCTCCGCGTGTTGTATAATTATTTAAATGAAACGAAGCAGAGCGAGGCCTATTTGGGCGACATCGCCACCCGATATCAGCGGGATCCTAAATCGCTACAAGGTGGATTCGAACAATTTAAACGTGCAGGCTTATTGAATTATCAAGCGTCCACCGATCGGGTTTCTTGGACGCGCCTCGGGAAACATTATGCGCAAGTTAAGTTTGCTAAAAAAGACTTTGATCGGTTTTATGTTCCTTCCTATGGCAACTTAGTTCCTCGGGATTCAGCCAATATTTCCCTTGATTTGGCACAAAAAAAACTCATGGTGCGCGGGATCAAAGAAGTCATGATTTCCGATTCGCTCAAGGCCAATTTCCTTCCCTCCGATTCCCAAATTTCCTTCAGCCAAGGACGCGATTTCGACTTTAAAGGCGAAATAAAAATAGGCAATTACCGCTTTCGTGGCCCCGCATTTTATTTCAATTTCACCAATTTTGCGGTTCAATTTCCCAAGATTGATTCCATTACTTTCCTACCAAAAAACAGCTCACATGAAGTTGGCGGCCAATTTAAATACGAAGCAGGGACAATTTTACTTAGTCCACCATCCAACAAATCAGGTCGAAACGGAATCGCAGCCTACCCTAAATTACTCATTCCGAATGGCGTAGTTTCTTATTTCGATGAAGACTGGCGCGCGCAAGGTGTGTATACCAAAAAGTATTATTTCAAAGTTCCGCGGATCGAATTAGACAGCCTCACCCAAAAGGAAATAACCTTTCAAGGGAATTTTTATTCGGATGGTCTTTTGCCCACACTAAAAGCCTCATTGGCTTTAATGGCCGACCAGTCTTTTGGTTTTCAATATACCAGCAAAACACCGCTTGAGATCTATAAAGGACAAGCCAAATATACCCTTAGCGCCCCATTAACCATGAATCGCGCGGGTCTGCAGAGTCAAGGAAATTTGCAATTTCTCGGTCTACTTGCCCAAGAAAAAGCAACCCATTTTTATCCCGATTCATTGATTTCTTCAGGTACAGCAGCTAAAATAACATCCGTTTTTGGAGGCAAATCTATTTTCCCAGAAGCTAAAATTCCGGCCCATAGTTTACGCTGGATTCCATCGCAAGACAGTTTGTGGATCCAACCAGAAAAATTGGCTATTTCGCTTTTTCAAAATCAGGTGCAACTAGAAGGCCGACTCGGCATGCATCAGAAACAAGTATTTGCCCAAGGAAAAATGACGTTTAATGATGGGGTTTTCGTGGGGAATAACTTTCGATTGAATGCAAATTCGTGGCACGGTGATCAGGTGGAGATGAAGATAGGCCGACAAATGGCCTTGTTTAAACCTGCGGTTCAAGCGCAATCAGTAACCATTGACGCGACAGTGGGTACGGGAAAAATGATAATCAAGCCGATGAAAGGCGAAGAAAGCCCCATTGTTTTTCCATATGTTGCCTACCAAAGTACACTCAAAGATGCTGTTTGGGACACGCAAAATCAGACGTTTAAACTGACAGGAAAGTCAGGGTTTGAACTACAGCGCTGGGCAGAAAATGATAGCTTAATTCCAGATCAGTCCCAAGGGCTCATTCGTGCAAATACGGCCGAATATGATTTAAAAGGACAGTTTTTATCACTTAGTGGGGTTAAGGAAGTTAGTTCAGGGCCGAGTATTATTTACCCGGCGAAAGGGGTATTTGGTTTACAAAAAGAGGGGGCATTTAAGCCGTTTTCTAGCGCAAGAGCGCTGTTAAACGGAACACATATGTTGGCCGACTTAAAAGTAACCGAAGGAAATTCGACCTCCTGGAAGGGCGAGGCGAATTATTTATTTCCGCGGAGTGATGGGGATACGGTGAAAGTGGCTTTGCGCAATTTTGAATTTGTGGAGTCGGTTTTGGCGAATAAAAAAACAGAAACAGTCATTACGGCGGAGGGATTAATTTCCGAGAAGACGCCTTTGAATTTTAGTAAACATCAGCAATTTAAGGGAGAAGTTGCCCTGAATTCGGGGAAGGCAAATTTACAGTTTAAAGGATTTTTGCGCCCCGTTTTAGGCTTACCCAATTTCAAGGCGGCATGGATTCCGTTTGAGAATGCAAAGGGGGAAACGCCTACACTTAAGTTGGATCCAAGTGTCCGCGATGAGGCCGGTCGGCCAGTCACCGCCGGAATTTTTATCAATGCGGACAATAAATTATATCCTACATTTTTGGGTCCTGTTTCAGACGATTTAGATCCGGTTTTGTTTCAAGCGGAGGGGGAAGTTGTGGAAGAAAAGGATCGTTATGAGGTGAAGGGGAAAGATTCAGAAATTCGTTTGTTTGTAGAAAAGCGGCGCATGGAGGCGGAGGGAGCGGTGCAATTATTTACGGGGAATAAGCCGATCAAGGCCTTTGGGAAAATAGATATGTCCACGGATTCCTTGGTGCCACGATTGGAAACTTGGTTAAGTCTTCAATTTGCTTTCCCGCCAAATTTACTCAAAGTGATGGGCGACCGCATCGTTAAGTTTGGGTTGGATGAGGGAATACCGGGAGAGTCAGCGGATGAGCCTGAAAATCGAGATGCGTATTTGAAGCGAGCGGCACAGGTGTTGGGGCGTGCCATTCCCGAAGCGATTCGTACGAAAATGGATCAAGTACATTTGGGCTTGGATAAAGTAGCGCCGGAATTTGCGGGCAGTATCAATCTTTCGGCGGTTCGCTGGGTTTGGTCGCCTAATACGTCTTCATTTTATTCCGTGGGAGGTTTGCCGGTGGTGAATGTGGGTCCGGTGGATGTGAATAGTACGGTGAAAGGATATATGGAGGTGATTAAAAAGCCGAGTAAAGAAGAGTTTTATGGGTACTGGGAATTGTCGGCAGATCTTTGGTATTATTTTGCCTATTTTAATGAAGAATTAGGTGTTTATTCGTCGGATAATGCGTTTCTTGCGGCGATTCGCGAGGCTGTTAAGGGGGACAAAAAGGGTAAATTGGCCGTAGTTGAGGCTGCTGCGGATGAAAAGGATGCATTTTTGAAACGGTTTTTGAGTTATTATCGTGGTGTGTCTCCTGCTAAAAAAGCGGCACCTGTGAAGAAGTCGGCGCCAACAAAGCCGGCGGTAAAAAAGGGAGGATTTTAATATGGAAACGAAGTTAGGAAAGCTTTTTCGGTTTATGGATACGCTCGGATTGGGGGAAAGAGATCCTTTTGGAAATCCAATATTGTTTAAGCGAATTGTTGTGATGATTCTGGGATTCATCACGTATAATCGATTGAATGTTTATAATAAAACGAAGGTTACGGGGACTGAATATTTAGACGATTTACCTATGAATGGCGTTTTGTTTTTACCGAATCATCAAACGTATTTTATGGATGTGGTGTGTTTGTATCATATCTTTTTTTCGGTCAAATGGGGCTTTCGAAATTCCTTGAATTACCCGATTTATTTGGTGGCCCCGAGGTCCAATTTATTCTATGTGGCGGCGGCGGAAACGATGAAAAATGATGGTTTATTACCTCGAATTTTGGCATTTGCGGGGGCAATTTTAGTGAATCGTTCATGGCGCGCGGAGGGCCAAGATGTCAAGCGCGATGTTGATTTAGCTGCTGTTGAAAAGATTGGAAAGGGGTTAAAATCGGGATGGGTAGTTAGTTTTCCGCAGGGCACAACACGTGCTTTTGCGCCTTTGCGCAAGGGAACGGCTCACTTGATTAAGGGCGAAAATCCAATTGTGGTACCTGTTCGAATTAATGGATTTCGGCGGGCATTTGATAAGAAAGGCTTGTTGATGCGCAAGCGCCAAACGACTTTGACTGTTGAATTCCGTGAGCCAATTCGCTTTGATTCGTCAGCGACGCCAGAGGAAATTTTGGAGCGTTTGCGGTTGGAAATTGGACTGGAAGCGGAGGCATGTTAACGAAGACCAAAGGCTTGGTGATTTCCAATATGCGTTACCGCGAATCATCGTTGCTGGTCACGATTTACACGGCGGAATGTGGCATAACAACTTATATTGAAAATGGGGTGCGTTCGGTGAAGGCGAAACATAAAATGGCCCTTTTCCAACCATTGACTTTGTTGGAGCTCGAGGTTTTTCACAAGCCGGGCAAGGGAATTCATCGTATTTCTTCTGCCAAATGTTATTATCCATACCGAAAAATACCCTTTGATATTGCGTATTCAAGTATTGCTTTATTTTTAAGTGAGGTCTTGTCGAAAGTGTTGAAGGAGGAGGAGGCGAATCCGGTGTTGTTTGAATTTCTGGAATCATCATTTCAGTTTTTGGATCAAGCTCCGGGGCATACGGAGAATTTTCACTTGCAATTTCTGTGGAATTTGACGGAGTTTTTGGGTTTTTATCCGGGTTTGGCGTCTGAGTTTTTGGAGCAATTGCGCGTGGCGGGAGTTCCGGGTTTGGCGGGGATTGATGCAGCGGCTTTAGGGGCTCTTTTTCATGCGGATTATGGGCAAGAGGTGCTGATGAAGCGCGGCCAACGGCAAGCGATTTTGGCCGCTTTAATTTTTTATTATCAATTGCACATGGAGTCGTTTGGAGAGTTACGTTCGTTGCAAATTTTACAGGAAGTATTGTCATGAGTCGATTGTTGCGCTATACGATTGAGGGGGAGGATCGGTTTTTATCGATTTCGTTGGAGTTTACGCCGCAGCGCGTGGGGCCACAGGAGATTCATTTGCCTATTTGGCGACCGGGGCGGTATCAGGCTCAGTATTTTGCAAAGAATATCGCTGGAATTACTTCTTCGCGGGGATTGATTCGGAAGTCGGGTTTATCTACGTGGACGCTTACTATAGATTCGCTGGATCCGGTCGTTTTGAGTTATCGCTATTTTGCGGATCAGCCGGATGCGGGGGGCTGCGTTTCACAGTCGGACTTACTTTACATCAATTTTATTGCTTGTTTAATCTTTCCAGATCGGGGAGAAAATAGGCCTTGTGAAGTAAACATCTCGTCGGCGATTTCCACACCTCCGATTTCCACGCTGCCGATTTCCATTCCGCCGGCGATTTCCACGCTGCCGGGGTATCGCGGAACTGCCTGTTCTTTAACTACTTACGGGTCTGGATTTCGTGCTAAATCGTATCGCGAATTGGTTGATTCTCCGTTTATAGCTGCTCCTGAAATCTTTTCACACAGCTGGAAATCACATGGAGTTCAGTTTTTTGTTGAAGGTGTGGGGCCCCAACAGCATTTTTCGAAGCGGTTGTTGCAGGCATATGAACGATTTGTGGATTTTCAGATCGATTACATGGGGGGATTTCCGGGTAAGAAATACCATTTTTTGCATTGGATATGTCCGAAGCCATTTTACCATGGGGTGGAGCATGCGGCATCTACGATGATGGTCATGGGGCCTGAGGATCGAGATTCGTATGATGATTTGATTGGTTTGGCATCGCATGAATTATTTCATGTTTGGAATGTGGCGACGATCCGACCGAAGGAATTATTGCCGTATGATTACACGAGGCAAGTTCTTTTTGATACTGGCTGGGTTGTTGAGGGGATTACAACGTATTTGGGGGATTGGTTTTTGTGGGCATCAGGCGTGGTGACAGCTGACGAGTATGTGGGAATGTTGCTTGGAAATTTGAAATTGCATTTTGAGCGTGATGGCGCGGCCCAACAATCTTTAGTGGAAAGTTCGATTGATTTGTGGTTGGATGGTTACGGACAGGCCTTGCCGGGGAAGCGAGTTTCTATTTATTTCAAAGGGGCACTTGTGGCATTGGCCTTGGATTTGATGATACGTCAAAAATTCAATCATCAGCGTTCCTTACGCGATGTGTTAGTGGCGATGAAGGCGGAATTCAAAAACGGATATACGAGGACGGATTTTTATGCTTTGGTAGAAAAAGTATATGAAGCATCGTTAATTGATTTTTGGCGAATCTGGGTGGAAGGCAATGAGCCATTGGGTAAACGAATTGGAGAACTATTGGTGTTTGTCGGGTTGTCATTTAGTGAATCCCCTATGCAGTTGGAGATTCAAAATTCGGCGCTTTTAACCTCTTTCACATTGGCAAATAGTCAGAAACAGAATATTTAGGGCGAATTAAGAACTAATTTGGCTAAATTGATTGAACGTTACAGCCTATATGTTTTTGATATTTACTACCATGAAAGAATATTCGATGCGTATACGCAAATTTCGCCAGTTACAAGATTTTAGTCAGGAATTTATGGCGATGAAGATGGGCATAACGATGTCGGCCTATTCCAAAATTGAACGCGGAAAAACGGAGTTGACTCTTTTTCGTCTTGGGCAAATCGCTTCAGTTCTTGAAGTGGATATTATCGATTTTCTCAGGGAAAGTACGGTCGGGCAAGTTGCGGAGGCTGCCATCCCCGATTATGGTTTTGTTACCCGAGGCGAATTTGCGGAACAGGCGGCGGCGGTGCACCAACTGCAGTTGAAATTAAGCGAAATCCTGTCCAAACTGCCGCAATAAATTCCTACCTTTGTCGCTTAAATTCATCGTTATGCTGCAAAGGCCCCGTAGAAATCGTCAAAGTGCTGTCATTCGTGATATGGTCGAGGAAACTCGCCTGTCGGTGAAAGACATGTTATTCCCACTATTTGTTCAGGCTGGATCAGGCAAAAAGACGCCAATCGTCTCAATGCCCGGAATTAATCGCTATTCTGTTGATTTGTTGTTGAAGGAAATGGATGAATGTGCCAATTTGGGCATTCGTTCATTCGCTTTATTTCCGCAGGTGGAGGAGTCATTAAAGGACTCAATTGCTTCTGAAAGTCACCGAAAAGGCTCTTTGTATGTAGACGCGATTCATGCGGTTTCGAGCCGTTTCCCAGAAATATCTTTATTGACCGACGTTGCCATGGACCCATACAGTTCCGATGGGCATGATGGTATCGTGAAAGATGGTCAAATTTTAAATGACGAAACCTTACCGGTGCTTGCCAAAATGGCGATCGCACAGGCGCAAGCTGGCTCTCGTTTGATAGGCCCATCAGACATGATGGATGGTCGGGTTGGTTATTTGCGCGAAGCATTGGATGGCGCAGGATTTTCGAATGTGGGAATTATGGCCTATACCGCCAAATATGCGTCCGCTTTTTATGGCCCGTTCCGGGATGCATTGGAGTCGGCACCTAAATTTGGCGACAAAAAATCCTATCAAATGAACCCTGCAAATCGCCGGGAAGCATTAATTGAATTGGAATTAGACGAGGCGGAAGGTGCAGATTTTCTGATGGTAAAGCCCGCTTTGGCCTATTTAGATATCATCGCTTTGTTGCGTGAAAATTCAAATTTACCGATTGCCGCGTATAATGTTTCAGGCGAATATGCGATGATCAAAGCGGCCGCTCATAATGGTTGGCTTGATGGAGAAAAGGCGATGTTAGAAAGTTTATTATCGATTAAACGGGCGGGTGCGCAGGTGATTCTGACGTATTTTGCCAAAGAATTTGCTCAATTAACCAAAGCGTAAATATGTCAACCGATCGCTACATGCAACGGGGAGTTTCGGCTTCTAAAGAAGATGTTCATAAGGCCATTGCCAAGCTAGATAAGGGCTTATTTCCGCAGGCTTTTTGCAAGATTTCACCGGATATTTTGGGTGGAGATGCGGATTTTTGCAACATCATGCATGCAGATGGAGCGGGAACGAAGTCCTCTTTGGCCTATTTATATTGGAAAGAAACGGGTGACATTTCGGTGTGGAAAGGGATTGCACAAGATGCGGTTGTGATGAATACGGATGATTTGATTTGTGTGGGGGCGACGGACCAAATGTTGCTTTCGAGTACGATTGGTCGGAATAAAAATTTGATTCCAGGCGAAGTGATTGCGGAGATTATCAACGGGACCGAAGAGGTGTTGGAGATGTTGCGGGAGAATGGTCTAGGCATATATAGTACCGGTGGCGAAACGGCGGATGTGGGGGATTTGGTCCGTACAATTATTGTTGATAGTACGGTGATTGGTCGGATGAAGCGTTCGGATGTGATTTCGAATGGCAACATTCGGGCGGGCGATGTGATTGTGGGTTTGGCTTCGGATGGTCAAGCTACCTATGAAAAAACCTATAATGGCGGTATGGGCAGCAATGGCTTGACTTCAGCGCGCCATGACGTGTTGGGGAATTATCTAGCTGGAAAATATCCGGAGAGTTTTGATCCATCGGTTCCTTCCGATTTAGTGTATTCGGGATCCCGTTCTTTGACGGAAGCGGTACCGGGGACGCCTTTAAATGTAGGCCAATTAATTTTGTCGCCAACGCGTACCTATGCGCCGGTTATTAAGGCCATTTTGGGTGCTATGCGGGCACAGATTCACGGAATGGTGCATTGTTCAGGTGGGGCACAGACGAAGGTGATGCACTTTGTGGAGGAGGTTCATGTAATTAAGGACAATTTATTTCCGATTCCACCCCTGTTTGATTTGATTCAAAAAGAGAGTGGCACCAGCTTCCAGGAAATGTATAAGGTGTTTAATATGGGTCACCGGATGGAGATTTATGTGGCGCCTGAATTTGCGGAGGAGATCATTCAGATTTCGAAGTCATTTGGCATTCCGGCTCAGATTGTAGGACGTGTCGAGTCGGCTACAGTTAAGAAATTAACAATAAAAAGTACGTACGGAGAATTTATTTACGACTAGGGTTTGCCTTTGTTCTAAATACTTTTTATATTTGCGACCCCATTTAAAAGGCTTTGTAAAGGTAACGACCTGGCCTCGTGGGTTTGTTTCACTTAAATACATCTAAAATGTACGCAATCGTAGAAATTGCCGGGCAGCAATTTAAAGTAGAAAAAGACCGTACCGTATACACCCACCGTTTGGCGGGAGCGGAAGGCGCTGCACTGGTTATCGACAAGGTATTACTTGTTGACAATGACGGAAAGATTTCCGTAGGAGCACCCACCGTGGCTGGTGCGACTGTTCAAGCTAAAATCTTAGCCCATGTTCGTGGTGAAAAGGTTTTGGTCTTCAAAAAGAAACGTAGAAAGTCTTACCAAAAAATGAATGGACACCGTCAAAATTTGACACAAGTGTTAATCGAAGGTATTTCTGTTAAATAATTGAACATTAGCGTTTTATACGCATAAAATAAAAAAACATGGCACATAAGAAAGGCGCCGGATCGTCGAAAAACGGGCGCGAATCACATAGTAAACGTCTAGGCGTTAAGTTATTTGGAGGCCAGGCTGTAATCGCTGGTAATATTATTGTACGTCAAAGAGGTACAGCGCACAACCCAGGTGAAAATGTAGGTCTTGGAAAAGATCACACATTATTTGCTTTAGCGGACGGTGTAGTTGCATTCAAAAAAGGATTTAAAGGTCGTTCATTCGTGCACGTTTTGCCATCTGTGGCAGCGGCGGCACCTGTGGCACCGGTAGCGAAAAAAGCGTCAGCGAAAAAAGCAGCTCCGGCTGTGGAAGTCGCTGTTGCTGAAGTAGTTGTAGAAGCTGCGCCAAAAGCGAAAAAAGCTCCTGCTAAGAAAAAAGAAGCTGCTGCTGAGTAGTTTTTTCTAGATTTTTTAAGAAACCTGGTATTTTCATGCCAGGTTTTTTATTTTTCGAAAACTTTGTGCCTAAATTAGTGGTTTAGCTTTCATAAATTAGTTTTATGCTTACTGGTCAAATTCATATATATACTGAGTCTACGCCCAATCCGCATTCCATGAAATTCGTTTTCAATGTGGAATTGTTGCCTGAGGGTATGTCATTCGACTATACGCAACCTGCCGACGGGTTAACAAAAGAGAAGAATTCTCCATTGGCTGTAGCTTTATTCGGATTTGAGTTTGTAAGTCGGGTATTTATAACAACTAATTTTATTACGTTAACGAAGACGGAAAGCGCTGCTTGGGAGGATGAGTTGTTTGGGATAAAGCAGTATTTGAAGCAGTATTTTGCCGAAAAACGTCCTGTTTTTGTATTGCCAGATGCGGTGATCAACGAAGAGGGTGTTTCGGATACCGAGATTATCGGTAAAATCAAGCAAGTTTTAGAAGAATATGTACGCCCCGCTGTTGAATCTGATGGTGGTGCTATTTCCTTTCACTCATTCGATGAGGCTTCTGGCCAGGTGAAAGTATTATTGCAGGGCTCTTGTTCTGGATGTCCCTCTTCCCAAATGACGTTAAAAGCCGGTATCGAAACCTTAATGACGCGCATGATTTCTGAAGTAAAGGAAGTTGTTGCGGAAGGTGTTTAATATCAGTTTGTTGGACAATTAATCTTTTTTTTGATCGTTGTCGGCGGGTAGACGCTGCCGGGGTCGCAGACCCCGGCAGCGTCACTTCCCGGTCCCACTTTTTCGAAAGTCAAACTCCCGCGCGAAACGCATAATTTTTCCTTCATTACAGGCCATAGGGCCTATTTTTGGTGTGTAACTGGCCAGTTTGTTGATAAACTGCCTAGCCCATTTGCTAAAGTTGTGATTTTTATCTTATAAGAATTCTAGAATATCAGCCAGTTGGCCTACCTCCCGAAACTTTGGATGCACCACCGGATGACTCACCACCTCATGTTCCCACGTGGTATGAAAAGGCACATGCACGCCATGACCGCCGATTTCCAATACAGGAATGATATCTGATTTTAATGAATTACCCACCATCATGAACTGATTTGGGGCAATATCGAGGTGTTTGATCAGTTTTAAGTAATCTGCCGACTTCTTATCCGACATGATTTCAATATGGTGAAAGTATTTTTCTAAACCTGATCTGCGCAGTTTTCGCTCCTGATCTAATAAGTCCCCTTTCGTCGCTACGACCAAGCGATATTTGGAGGAAAGTGTTGACAAAACTTCCTCTACGCCTTTTAATAGCTCATTTTCGCGAGCCAACAAGCGTTTGCCGATATTCAAAATTCGATCAGTTCCTTCAGCTGAAAGTGTTCCGCTGGTAATACGAAGCGCCGTTTCAACCATCGATAGCATAAATCCCTTCACACCATACCCATACAGGGCCAGGTTGTCCATTTCCGTTTTAAAAAGCTCCTGTTGCGTCTGATGCATGGGCAAAAAGTCCTCAAACAACGCAGCAAATTCCTCCTCACTCTCGCGAAAATAAGGTTCATTTACCCATAAGGTATCGTCGGCGTCAAATGCGATTATCAACATACTGATGTAATTTTTACCCTGTAAAAACGTTCGGAGCGTAACGCTGCCGGGGTCTACGACCCCGGCAGCGTTTACCCGATTAAAACGATTTTGCGATCGTAATGAAATCCGCCGCGATCAATGACGCACCGCCGATCAACCCGCCATCCACATCCGGACCCGCGAAAATCTCTTGTGCATTCTTCGCATTACAAGATCCACCATATAAAATAGAACAATCATCTGCGACCGTTGCGCCGTATTTGGCAGCAATATGTACACGTAAATGTGCATGCATCTCTTGTGCCTGCCCAGCCGAAGCCGTCAAACCCGTTCCAATCGCCCAAATAGGTTCATAAGCAATAACCACTTTCCCGAACTCCTCAGCAGATAAATGGAACAAACTTGCCGTTAATTGATCCGCCACAAAGGCTAAGAAATTACCGCCCTCACGTAACGTTAAACTCTCACCACAACAGAAAATCGGTGTGATACCGTTGGCTAAAGCTGCGTCTACCTTCAACGCCAACTGCTCATTTGATTCCGCAAAATATTCACGACGCTCCGAGTGACCAATCAACACATATGGAATCGCAGCTGATGCTAATTGTACCGCCGAAATCTCACCTGTATAAGCCCCAGAATCTTTCTCGTGACAGTTTTGTGCCGCAACCGCTAAATTTGACATGCCCTCAACCACCTGAGAAACACCCGTTAAATACAAGGCCGGCGTCGCCATAATCACTTGTACGTCCGCCGGAACATCCGACTTCACTAATTGAGCTACCTCAGTAGCTAAAACGAATGCTTCAACAGCCGTTTTATTCATTTTCCAGTTTCCAGCAACAATTTTTTTTCTCATACGTTCATCTAATTAAGCTTCAAAAATACAATTCCTTTCTCGCTTGCGAAAATTCGGCGAAAAAAATCCCAAACATTCCGTATTTTCACAGACTAATCAACACCTATGAGACGATTTTTTGCCGTATTAGCCTGCCTTTTTCTACTATTTTCGCTACCCGCTTTAAGCCAAAAAGACCTCTTCCCCCATACCAAATCCAAATGGGTAGACTCCGTCATGGCCTCACTAAGTGTCGACCAGAAAATTGGACAAGTGCTCATGCCCCGCGGAAATTCCAATCCCATCTACGATACAACGCGTCTTTTCGACATTATCCGCAACTACCACGTGGGCGGTTTCGTACTTTTTGCCGGATACCCAACGACCCAAGCCAGACTGGTCAATAAACTTCAGGCCATGTCTAAAGTGCCCCTTTTCATCGGCATGGACCTTGAATGGGGCTTAAATATGCGCCTCGATTCGACGGTTCGCTATCCCTACCAAATGACACTCGGGGCGATGCAAGGTAATGATGCATTGATCGAGAAAATGGGTTTTCAGATAGCCCAACAGTGTAAACGGATAGGCGTGCACATCAATTATGCGCCCGTGGTGGATGTGAATAATAATCCGAATAATCCGGTCATCAACTTCCGGTCTTTTGGTGAAAATAGAAATCAAGTCACCCAAAAATCATTAGCCTACATGCGAGGCCTTCAAAAAGGTGGCATAATTACGTCGGCGAAACATTTTCCCGGGCACGGTGATACCGGCGTCGATTCCCATTACGACATTCCGGTTTTGACGCACAACCGCGCGCGCCTCGATAGCCTGGAATTATTTCCCTATGCAGAGCTCATCGACAAAGGTTTGCAAGGTGTAATGGTGGGCCATCTAAGTATTCCGTCCCTCGATACCACCACGAATCTGGCGTCTACGATGTCCAAACCGATTGTCACCGGATTGCTCAGAGACCAATTGAAATTCCAAGGCCTTGTCTTCACAGACGCCATGGACATGAAAGGCGCCACCAAAATGTTCCCAGAAGGACAAGCAAATGTCAAAGCTTTTCTAGCCGGCAACGACATCCTCGAAACGTTTGTGGATGTTCCTGCCGCGTTTAATGCGATAAAAAAAGCACTCACCGACGGCGAAATTACGGAAGCGGAATTAGACGTGCGTGTCCGTAGAATATTAAATGCCAAAGCGTGGGCTGGCCTTGATCAATATCAACCCACCGAAATCAAGCAGTTGATTGAAGACCTGAATCCAATCAACGCTGAGATTCTGAAACGTACCCTAGCTGAAAAAACAGTGACCGTGTTGAAAAACCCGAAAGGCCTGATCCCAATTCGCCAATTAGACAGTTTGAAGATTGCCACCCTGGCGATCGGTAAAGCGAATTACGGATCCGTTTTCCCAACCGAATTCCAAAAAATGGCCCAAAACTACATGGAAATGGACCACTACTACCTCGACGAAAATTCGGTAGATAGCACCATTACGCATGTTGAAAACGCACTTAAAAATGTGGACGTTGTGCTCGTGGGTTTGCATGGTATCTCCTATCGCCCAGTCAATAATTACGCGATTAAACCAAAGATTCAATCGTTGGTCAGCCGCTTTGCTACTGAAAAAGCCATTTATACCCATTTTGCGAATCCCTTTACCTTCAAGTCATTTGAGAATTTAAACAAGACGGCCGGACTCGTTTTAATGTATCAGGATGGAATTGCCCAACAAGAAGCCGCGGCGATGGCGATTTTTGGTGGGATTTCGGCAGAAGGGAAATTGCCAGTGAGCGCATCTGCTGAGTATCCGGCTGGGATGGGCGTCATGACGCCTTCATTAGGCAGGTTGCAGTATCAAGTTATTCCGGAAGCGGTGGGTATTTCGAGCCAATTTCTATACCGAAAAGTTGACTCGTTGGCACAAAAAGCCATCGATATCAAAGGTGCTCCAGGTGCCGTTGTACTGATTGCCAAAGAAGGGAAAGTGATTTACCACAAAGCGTTTGGTACGCAAATTTACGAAACAAAAGAGCCGATGAAGACCAGTGATATTTTCGATTTGGCATCGATTACGAAAATTTCAACTTCAGTGCTAGCTTTGATGAAGTGGCAAGATGAAGGGAAATTCTCTGTGCAAACTACGATGGGAAGTTTGATTCCGGGTTTTGAAACGAGCAACAAAAGTGACTTAAAATACCTGGATATTTTGACGCACCAAGCACGCTTGCGGGCATGGATTCCGTTTTGGCAAGATTACGTGGATAGCACGAACATGATTTTACATAGTAAAAAATACCGCAAGCAGTTCGATGCAGATGCTTTTGTGAATAAATATGTGTTGAAATCGAATGCCGCGGAACGCTTAAAGCGCATCAAACAAAATCAAAAAGTGATGTGGGATACGTGTGTTGATCTGAAAAACGAGGTGACCCGCTGGAAACCACGCACGCTTTCTTATGCGGCTTCGGAAGAATATCCAACCCAAGTAGCGCCTAATCTTTGGGCACATCGCAGCACGGGAGCTATGATTGCGGAGGCGATCAAAAATTCAGCCTTGCGAGATAAGAAGGAATATGTTTATTCGGATTTATCGTATTATTTATTGCCGCAAATCTCCACGCGCATGACAGGAAAAACGTGGACGAATTATTTGTCGGATACTTTTTACAAACCGCTGGGCGCGAAAACGCTCGTTTACCAGGCAGAGAAACATTTCCCGTTGGCGCGCATCGTGCCCACCGAATACGATTCCCTCTTCCGCAAAACCTTGATCCATGGCAAAGTTCACGATGAAGGCGCCGCGCTTTTAGACGGGATTAGTGGCCACGCAGGTCTGTTTGGTAATGCAAATGACCTCGCAAAATTGATGCAAATGTATTTGCAAAAAGGCTATTATGGCGGCAGGCAATTTCTTGATGAAAAGACAGTTAAGCAATGGACTTCGTATCCATTCTCGATGGAGGAAAACGCCCGCCGCGGGATTGGTTTTGATAAGCCGGATCGTAAAAAGCCGGGTATTTCAGCTGCGGAATCTGCTAGCCAAGAGAGTTTCGGTCACTCAGGATTTACGGGAACATATACGTGGGTAGATCCCGCGCACGACATTGTGTATGTATTTCTATCCAACCGGGTATATCCAACGCGAAATAACAGCCGGATTTCCGATGCGAATATTCGGACAGGCATCAACGAAGTCATTTACCAGGCCATCAAAAAAGGAAATTAATGCACGTTCTCATCACGGGAGGAACCGGGTTTATCGGGCAGGCACTGCAAAAATACTTGGTAAATGCCGGCCACGAAGTGCGGATACTTTCGCGGAATTCGGGTTGGGATGTCGTGAATCAAATGATGGACCCGCACGTTTTAGATGGGATTGATGCCATTGTGCATTTGGCCGGCGCAGGAATTGCGGATAAGCGCTGGTCATCCGCGCGTAAAAAAGAATTAATTTCGTCGCGCGTAGATTCGACTCGACTTTTAGCGCACGCGTTGCGAACCGAAAAACATCAGGTGCATACCTTAGTTTCAGCTTCGGCAATTGGGTATTATGGTGCGGATTCAGGCCAAAAAACATGCGTGGAAACCACCGATTCGGGTACAGATTTTTTAGCAGAATGCACACGGGCATGGGAAGATGCCGTGGACGAAATCAAGGATTTACGTGTGGTGAAATTACGCATCGGCTTGGTCATGGAGCGTGATGGGGGAATATTTCCGGTATTGGCCCAACCGATTCGTCTGTTTGCAGGCTTTATATTAGGTACCGGAGACCAAGGTCAGTCGTGGATTCATCGGGATGATTTAGTCCGGATGTTTGCGCAGGCGCTGACGGACGAACGCGCTCAGGGCGTTTATAATGCGGTCGCACCGGAACCATTGACGCATGCGGCGATGACTCGGGAGATTGCGGGGGCGTTGCACCGACCTGTTTGGCGGCCGCATGCTCCGGCCTTCATGTTACGACTGATATTAGGAGAAATGGCTTGTTTGGTGACGGGCGGAAATTTTGTTTCGTCTCAAAAAATACAAAACGAGCTTGGTTTTACGTTTACATACAAACGCTTCTCGGAAGCGATTAAACAATTAGTGCATGTTTAAGAAGATTTTAGTGTATTGTGGGTCATCAAAGGGGCATAATGCGATTTATGAGCAGGAAGCGAAGCGCCTCGTACATGCGTTGAAACGCTATGATTGCGAGTTGATTTTTGGTGCAGGGAGTGTTGGTATTATGGGGGTTCTGGCGGATGAATATTTAAAAATTGGCGGTCATTGTGTTGGGGTGATTCCCTCGTTTATGGAACCGTGGGAAGTCAAGCATACCGGGATTCAAGAGTGTTTTGTCACGGAATCTATGCATGCGCGCAAGCAATTTATGGCGAATCGCGCGGATGGGGTAATCGCATTGCCAGGTGGATTTGGGACGTTGGACGAACTCTTTGAGATGTTGACCTGGAAGCAATTAGACTTACACCAAATGCCAATTTCCATCCTGAATACCAATGGCTATTACGATCATTTATTGGCTCAAATGCAGCACATGGTGGATGAAGGATTTTTAAAAGTGCCTAATTTAGAAGCTTTGCAGGTGGAGCAAGATCCAGATGTGTTGATCGACTGGATGATGGCTTATGAGCCAGCAAAAATGGAAAAGAAATGGATTTATCGCGGATAATTTGTGTGATTTTAGTGAGTGCGAGCACGATTTTCGCGCAGCAAAAACCGGAGAATTTGGGTTCTGCGATTAATAGTGACTACGCGGAATTAAACCCGGTGATGGCGCCAGATGGGAATACCTTGTTTTTTGGCAGGAAGAATCATCCGGCCAATAAGTACGGAACGCAAGGTTCGGAGACGGTGGCGGGTTCGCAGGATATTTGGTATAGCGAACGCGTAGGGGAAGCATGGTCCACGGCGCGACGCATGCCTGATGTGCTGAATCGCGATCAATACAATACCATTTTATCTATTTCGCCTGATGGCCAAACCATCTTGTTGAAAGGTTCGTATGTCAATGGAACCTATGAAACGCGTGGATTTTCTTTAGCGAAGAAACAGATTAGCGGTTGGTCCATTCCCGAGAAAATCAATATTCCCAATTACGAGCGGATGAGTAAAGGACTCAATGAGTACGCCTATTTGTCGATGGACGGGAAGACGCTTTTGCTCGCTTTTTCGGAGAAGAAGAAAAGTGACCGCGACGATATTTATGTGAGTTTTTTACAAGCGACTGGATGGACCAAACCCGAAAAATTATCGGATGCCATTAACTCCGAATACTCCGAAACGACGCCTTTTTTGGCTGCTGATGGGATGACGATGTATTTTTCTTCGGACCGACCGGGCGGACAGGGTAGTCATGATATCTACATGGCGAAGCGCTTGGGCCAGGGCTGGACATCGTGGAGAAAGCCGGTGAATATCGGACCGCCGGTGAATACGCCAGCGTACGATGCTTACTATACGTTATCTGCCAAAGGTGATTTTGCTTATTTTTTATCATCTACTGAAACGGGAAAGAAGGATATTTTTCGGATTGCGGTGGAGCCGGAGCCGGTCGTTGCTGCGGTGGCGAAAGAGGAGCCGATCATCCAACAGGATGTGAAGTCGAGTCCGCGCATTGCGTCATCGGAGACCTCGTCGGCCGTAGTCTTACTTTCCGGTAAAATTTTGAATGCGACGGGGACGGTGCCTGGCGGAGCATCTGTCGCCTATGAGGACTTAAAAACGGGTAAGATTATTGGCCAAGCCACGCCTGATCCATCTACGGGGCAGTATAAATTGGTCTTGCCTTACGGGATCAATTATGGCATTACGGCGAAGGCAGAGGGATTTTTGCCGAGTTCCTTGCACTTGGATTTAAGCCAAATGCGGGGACGTTATTTGGAATTAGATGATCGTGATTTGACGATGGTTCCGATTGCTAAAGGGTCAAGCATGACCATAAATAACTTGTTTTTCGAGTTGAACAAGGCGACCTTGACGCCAGAATCTGATCCAGAATTGAAGCGGATGGTGCAGGTGATGCAAGATAATCCGAGTCTTCGCATTGAAATTAGTGGGCACACGGATAATACGGGTACGGATTTAATTAATGATCGTTTATCGCAAGCACGTGCTGATGCAGTTCAAGCGTATTTATTGGCCGCCGGCGTTGCACAAACGCGTATTCAGTCAAAGGGATATGGGTCGAAGAAGCCGAAGGTTTCCAATGAAACAGAAGAGGGTCGTAGTCAAAATCGTCGGGTGGAATTTGCGATTTTATAGTGATTGGATTTTTTCGCGGTACTCGCCAGGTGAGCAACCTTCGATTTCCTGAAAGGCTGCATAGAAACGCGAGCGGGCGCTAAATCCAGATTCTAGGCCGATTCCTTCATAACTTAAGTAGTCATTTTCTGGATTTTCGAGAAGCTTTTTGGCATATGCAATGCGGTACTCAGATCGCATTTTAGGGAAGCCTTGTTTGAATATAAATCGAAAACAATAGGAGATGTGATGCTGAGGGACGTCTAGTTTTTGGGCTAAATCAGTCAAAGAAAACTCCGGATTTAAATAGGGCTTTTCTTCAACAATATATGTTTTTATTTGTTCGCCCAGATCGATAAATCTTTCCTCTAGATCAGAATCGAGTGTGATTTCTAGCGCCTCATTTGATTTGGTATTGAAATGAGGAAGTCCGTATAAAATTTGGGGGAAGATGAGTAGGAATATGCATATTGTAAAAAGTGTAAACGTCATGACATAGGTTGCCCAGTTCAATCTTATTAATGCGTTAGTGGGTTGATCGAAGAAGAAGCCAACGGTAAAATAAAGGTAGCAGGTAGTTGAAAAAAGAGTGATGAATAGAAAGGCAAATAGCCAGCGGAATGTAATGCGGTATTGAGGAGAAGATTGCGGCTGAGTTTGGCGCTGCTTAAATTGGTATAAGCTGTAAAGTGAATAAGTGGAATATCCCAAAAGCAGTAGCTGTCTCATCATAAAATTCACTTGTATCGGAACAATTTGGTCGATTTGATACGTTGGCAATGTGCTAAAATCTGCAATAATATTTTTAGCAAGCACTAATTTGTCCGAAAACGGCGAAAGAATATGAGGCAAGAGGCCGACAAAATTCAACCCAAACGGGATAAAATGCAGGGCATCTTTTGGGAGTAACTGAGCGGTATCTTGGATCGTCCCCCGTACATAAAAATAAATTAAAGGGCCAGCCGCAAGGTTTAAAAAGGCAAAGTTTCCGTAAAAAATGGCGAACCAAAATGGATCTTTTGCAATTGAAGTGTAATAATGGGTTACCGCGTACCAGGCAACTAAGAAAAGGAAACCGCCTAGGTAAATAGCCGTTTTGTTTTCATTCCAATTGTAAATCAGGAGAATGATGGAAAGGAACAATACGGTTATTGCAAAATATAAAAGCATAAATCTTTAGAACAAAACCTCTTACTTTATCAATTCTAATAAAAATGATTGGAAATTCAAATCAAACGTTCACAGAATCAATGAAATTAACAAGCCAGCGGAATGGCATGCTGGCGTATTTACGTACGCGCAGAAAGCGTTTTCGCGGAGCTAGGACTTCTGGTTTGATGTAAAAGCACGGGAATTTTTTGTATTCATGGTGCCCATTTTTTATAAGGGCTTGTGCATAAAAATCGAATAAGGAGGCCACATCGCCTTTTTCTTGGAAGGTATAGCGGTTCTGGTATTTCGAAATTTCACTCGGATTTTCAGGGGAGTATCCAGAGAAATGGAAAAAGATTAGCGGTGTATTTCCGTTAATTTCGTAAGGTTCTTGGTCGTTTGTAATCGTACGTTCATGTAAATTCCAATAGGCCATATTCAGGCCAAGGTGTCTGCTTACATACACATCATCGTAAAATACGGGCGCAAAATTGGCCCAGATTTGGTCCACGAACATGCCATTCGCTAGGTCAATGTAACAATGGTCACGCAGTCGATCTTTCCACCACGTCAAAAATTTTGCTGTATTTTCGGTACGGCGCGTTCCTAAATAACCTAGGTTAAAAATTCCTGTATTCAAGTGGTCGCGTTCTTGCGGTCTATTTTCGTCCGGATATGGACTTGTGATGTGTGGCGTTAGGAATAAACTAGTTGTCTTAAGGGCGTCCTCGATGATGGTCAAAGGTTGATAGACAATGATGTCTGGATCAAAATAATGCACTATTTCCGCCTCTGAGTACGTCGTGTAGACATATTCGAGGAAGAATGGCTTGACCGCAGTATTCAGTTCGGTGATGTTGTATTTAGCACACATCTGGTCCAAATCTTCAATCCCGATGGTATGTAGTTCGATTAATGGGTAGTTGGGCAATTGGCTTTTTTCGATGGCCGATTGGTCTAAGCGGTCCACGAGCCCGATCAAAAACTGATAATCTGGATTGTGCTTGAGGAGGGAATCACCAAGTGTTTTCGCCTGCGCGAGGTAGTTAATGGAACAAATGGTGATGACTATTTTTTGCATGCGTCAGATTATCAGTTACAAAAATACGAAATGTAAGTTGGAAATCGTTAGGGCTTTGGCGCTGCGACTACGCTGCCGGGGTTGAAGACCCCGGCAGCGTTTCCCCGCGCGCAGGCTGGCAGTCGCCAAGCCTTATTTTTTCAAACTACCGTAAATGATATTTTCGATTTTCGGAGTTATTTCGCTATGTGAATTTGGACTTTGCTGCGTCATGATGAGTACAATCATTTTCTCCTTTGGATCTGCCCAGTAGGTCGTTCCGTAGTATCCGCCCCAACTAAACGATCCCTCGGAGCGCATGCCCAAGAAAGAGGACCTTTTGGATGTTAGTGAAAATCCGAGGCTAAATAAATCTTTTTCGGTATTCGTGATTTCATATTGCGGGCTGAGCATAACTTCAACCGTTCTGCGTCCTAACAATTGCTTTCCGTTGTAAACACCGCCATTTAGCAACATTTGTAGAAAAATCGCATAATCAAACGCCGTTGACGAAAGTCCCGCACCACCGGAAAAATATTCTTTTGGGAAAAGCGGATAATTTGGATCCAGGTTGCGGAACGTTGGCGCCCACGGAATAACTTGCTTGTTGGCATCTTCCGTATACACCTTCGGCATGCGTGCGGCTTTTTCTAATGGAACTGTAAAATACGTATCCTTCATGCCGAGCGGCTCGAAGATTTGGGTATTGAAATATTCTTCCAATGTCTTCCCAGAGATGACTTCAATTAGGCAACCCAATAAATCTGAATTTAGTCCATAGGTGAATTTTTCACCCGGCTGGTGCACAAGCGGCAATCTCCCCAAGGCCTTCATTTTGTCTAGCAATTGTGAGTTAATATTTCCTAAACCAGAAGGAATGCCGGCTTTCGCGTAAATGGCTTTCATTTTGTCGGATCCAATGGCGGGATAATCGATGCCGGAGCGGTGCGTCAATAAATCGCGAATCGTGATTTTACGTTTGGCGGGTTCGGTCGTGTAGCTGGAATCCGCGGAATTGAAATCTTTTAAGACGGTTTGATTTTCGAATTCGGGGATAAAATCAGAAACGGGCTGATCTAAACGCAAAAGTCCTTGTTCGAATAATTGCATGATGCCAAAGCTCGTGATGGCCTTCGTTTGGCTCATAATGCGGTAAATGGCATCCGCAGGCATCGGTTTTTTATTTGCTACATCTGAATAGCCATGTCCCTTGTAGTAAACCACTGCATTGTCCTTGACGATGAGTGTTCCAGCGCCGGCTAACCACCCTTTGGCTACATATTCGTTCATGGTTGAATCGATTAAGGCCAAACGTTTATCATCCATTTGCGGATGAGATTTCTGAATCGGAGAGAGGATTTGGGCTGATGCACTGGCAATGCTCAGGAGGAAAAATAAAAGAGTTCTCATTTGGTTTGTTAATTATACCGCAAACTAACAATTGTGAGGGGGACTTGCAAATAAACATTAGACGCTGGACTCTGGACGCTGGACGTTTGATATTTAGCCTCTCACTCATCGTCTAATGTTCAGAGTCTAGCGTCCAGCGTCTAGTGTCCAACATCTAACGTCCAGCGTCTAACCTCTAGTGTCCAACATCTAGCGTCCAGCGTCTAGTGTCCAACATCTAACGTCCAGCGTCTAACGTCTATAAACAAAAAACCTACTCAGTTTCCTAAGTAGGTTTTCGTCGATTAATGTACCTGGGATGGGAATCGAACCCACACGAGCGTTTCTGCTCACAGGATTTTAAGTCCTGCGTGTCTACCAGTTCCACCACCCAGGCAGCCCTGTAAAACTTAAAAGCACCCAGAGGTGCCTTCTCGTTTTGAGCGAAAGACGGGGTTCGAACCCGCGACCTCGACCTTGGCAAGGTCGCGCTCTACCAGCTGAGCTACTTTCGCGTTTTGTGGGTACAAAAGTAGAACCTTAAAGTTATTTATGCAAGGGAGAAGCGAAAAAATCCTCAAAAAATCTTTAGTTTTGTCTTTTAAAACCAACAAATGAGCATCAACAAACTTGACCAAATCGACCATAAATTATTGGAGATTTTACAGCAAAATGCGAAAATTACGAACGCCCAATTATCCAAGGAAGTAGGCCTTTCACCGGCACCTACCCTGGAGCGGGTTAAGAAATTGGAGTCGCTCGGAATCATTCAAAGTTATCATGCTCAAGTAGATAGAGATAAAGTTGGCCTAGGCGTAAGCACCTTTGTAACAGTAACCCTCACAGGACATAAAAAGCAAGTGACGGAGTCATTTGTCCAACAAATCAACCTGATTCCGGAAGTGATTGAATGTCACCACGTGACCGGTTCTGGAGATTTTATGTTGAAGATTATTTCAAAGGATATATCGACGTACCAAAAATTAATGTTGGAGAAAATCAACGAAATCGAGGAGGTTGCGGCAACATCCACGATGGTCATTTTGTCTAGCTTTAAAGAAAGTAAGGTATTGCCTATTCCGTGATTATAGGCGCTGGCTGAATTGCGGAACCACGCGGTTTTTCCACGCCGTAAACGTGCCTGCCTGAATCTCCTTGCGGGCTTCACCCACCATCCAAAGGTAGAATCTCAGGTTGCAAACACTCGCAATCATCGATCCAAGCATCTCCTCGCAGCGAATTAAATGCCGCAAGTAGGCTTTCGTATACTGCCCATGTAGTCCATCAGCAAATTGCGGATCAATCACCGAAAAGTCATTTTTCCACTTTTCATTGCGGATATTAATCGTACCCTGACTCGTAAATATCATTCCATTGCGTGCATTGCGCGTGGGCATCACGCAATCAAACATGTCAATGCCCAACGCAATTCCCTCCAAGATATTCGCCGGCGTACCCACACCCATCAAATAGCGGGGCTTGTCTTTAGGTAAAATATCCGTAACCTCATCGGCCATTTGGTACATATCTTCAATCGGTTCCCCCACCGATAATCCTCCAATAGCATTGCCAAAAGCGCCTTTTGACGCAATATATTCTGCTGAAATTTTTCGTAAATCTGAGTATACACTTCCTTGAACGATCGGAAAAAGCGTTTGCTCATAGCCGTACTTTGGCTCGGTCTCGTTGAAACGTGTGATGCAACGATCCAGCCACCGATGCGTCATGTTCATGGAATTGCGCGCGTATTCGTAGGTACACGGATAAGGTGTACATTCGTCAAATGCCATGATGATATCCGCGCCAATGGTCCGTTGGATATCCATCACACCCTCCGGACTGAAAAAGTGCGAGCTTCCGTCCACATGCGACTTAAATTTGACACCTTCATCCTTGATTTTTCGGCCTGTACCAGCCAAAGAATAGACTTGATAACCACCTGAATCGGTCAAAATAGGCTTGTCCCAACCGTTAAATTTATGTAGGCCACCTGCCTGTTCAATGATATCTAATCCTGGACGCAGGTATAAATGGTAGGTATTTCCGAGGATGATTTGAGCTTGAATTGGGTCATGTAATTCTGAAATATGGACTGCTTTGACGGTCCCCGCAGTTCCCACCGGCATAAAAATGGGCGTCTCAATGACCCCATGATCCGTATGTAGTTTCCCCGCTCTCGCCTTCGAGTTTGGGTCAAATGTCTCAATGTCAAATTTCATGCGGCAAAGGTACGAAAGATAGTCGCAAGTCGCTAGTCACTAGTCGACAGTCCGAAGGCAAATAGTCCGAAGTCGCAGTAGTCAGTAACTAGTCGCCAGTCATCAGTCCCTCTCTTCTCTTACTTCTCACTTCTTACCTCTCACCTCTAGATAATTATATTTTCATATCTAGCCGTTATAACGTAATTTTGTCATTCCACAAAAACCGCATGTCACTCACTCGTTCTAAAGCATTTCCATACGCAGTTGCCCTGCTTCCAATCGGATTGTTTTTTGCAATGTTATATGGATTTACGCCAAACATATTCTGGCTAGACGATATCGAGGCGGTACTCCTTTTACATAATTGGAATTTATCGCCCGATTGGCAGCAACGGTTTCAGATGGTGTGGTTTCCAAATAATGAACACCGGATTGTCATATTGAAAATTTGTGTGCTTTTACTTTCAGTTTTTGGGGGAGTGATTAATTTTAAATGGTTATCCATTCTAACATATCTGTATTTAATCCCACTTTTTCACCTCTTTTGGAAGGTTATTCCTGCCCCAAATTCCAAGAAGATTTACTTCTTTTTACCTATTCCTTTCTTGTTTTTGAACTTGCAATGTTCATCAGCGATCTTCTGGTTTATCCTGACTTTTCAGCGCAATTTGGTGATTGGTTTTGGACTTATAGGAATCTACTATTTGGTCAAAGGGAAGCGATCAGGGACTATCATGGGTATTTTAGCCATTTTTCTGGCGTGCTTATCCAATTCCGACGGTCTACTTTTTATGTTAATCGCATCTTTTGTTTTTGTTTTGAAACGTGATTGGAAAGCACTGGGGTTTTGGGTCTTAGGAAGTGGTATTTTTATGAGTCTGTTTTTTATTAAAAATCCAGCCTCCAATTTGATCGCTCAAGGGCTCACATACTTTTTTGCGTACCCCTTAGAGTCCCCTCAGGCGTTCTTTATTTTACTAGGAAGCTTCATTGATTTTTGGGAGGGGGATAGTTATCCGTTCCGACTCATCATTACATTTTGGGCGGGAATTGTAGTTTTCATTAGTATTATTGTAGGGCTCTGGTTCGGTTTTCAGCGCTATATGATTCCATTTTATAAGCAACCCATTCATACATTAGACAAACCTACGCGCAGTGCAGCCGATATTTACCTATTTTTAGTTTTGGCATTCATTTACTGCCTATGCAATGTGGCCATGCTGAGCATCTTACGTACCCAAAACGGCTTGTTTTCTTTCCTTATTGGTAACCATAAGATATTCTCGCTCCTCGCCATTACCTTGCTTTATTTACTTTGGCTTTTGTTAAAACCAACCAAGGTCTACCTATATAGTACGTTGGCTTTTGCCATTATTTTTTGGACCGTGTCAATCATCTCCTACCAGCCGCGCGTTAAGGCTTGGTATGAACAACGCGTTGCGGGCTTGTATAATTTGACCACCAACCACTATGGCCTGGGATTTGGAATTAAAGAAGACAGGCAATTTGGCATAACGGCTAAAATCAATGCATTAATCACCGGATCATCGTATTTCCCGCCCAATTACCTTAAAAAATTACTCGCGCTAAGCACGTGGCCTACCCAAAAAGAAGGTGAAAAATTTGATATCACGGGGCAAAAAAATGGGGTGTTTCATCTACAAATTGACGAATCTCCGTTACTTCGACATGAATATTATGGCGTACTCGTAAACGAAAAAGGGGTCGCACATCCTACGGAGGGGCAGTATCGGGTTTTCACCAACTACCCTCATTTGGCATGGTTTAGCGAGGTAGTTGTGAGTTATAAATTTCAAGTTGCCAATATGCCTCCAGGTAAATATCGATTCTACTTAGCAGATGCCAATGCCCAAAAAATGTGGCAATCGAATTATTACCTAGTTATTCAGTAGTTAAAGATCAGTCCGCAGGCAAATAGTCCGAAGTCGCAGTATTCAGTGATCAGTCATCAGTCGCCAGTCGTTAGCGCTTACCAATGTCTAACGTCTGACGTCTAATGTCTAAAGTCTAGTTCTCTACTTTCATCACCCCATTCATGATCCGCCAGTGCCCCGGGAACGTACACAAGAATGGATAACTACCCGGCACAGTCGGTGCTTTGAAAACGATTTTCGCACGGCCATCCGAATCAACTAGCGGTGTATATGCCAAAATTTCTGGCATCGACGGGATGTAATTTTTCGCTACGCCATCCGCTGCTGTGATCATTTTGTCAGCGGCTAAACCAATTTTTTCTTGACTTCCCAATGCACCCAACACCCAGTTGTGCTGCATCGCATCCACATTTTCGAATATCAATTCCACCGTCGCACCCGCTGGTACCGTGAATTCAGCCGGGCTATATTTCATTTCCTCTTTGATCGTTTGGATGACCCGACGAATCACCACGCCCTTCGTTGCAAGCGTCGGAATTTCTACTTTCCAAGAGCTAGCCAAACGCTCCCACGCATCGATTTGCTGCGGCTGTAAGTTGGCACCTAATTGGATAAATGCCGACTTCGAATTGTCACTCAGATCAGCTACCCGCTTGGCATTCCAAGTTCCCGCCGCGCCTTTAATCGCCGCACCCATGGCAACACCCGATTTATTTTGAATCAAAGTAAGGTGATCCATGACCTCATTGGCAGTCCAACTAACAGCCCCGGCACGGAAGATTTTTTCCATCATATAGGCATTCAACGACGTATTGGCATTGACCGTAATGGCTTGTCGGTACGTATTATTCGCCCGATTTGATTCACCCAAAACCGCTTTGGTATCGAGGTTAATTTCCATCACATAATTACCAGCAGATTCTGCGGTCCAACCTAAATTGCCGACCCATGGACCGTTGTTGTTTTTTACAATCGATACTGTTTCTCCCGGCGCGACACCATCCACAAATGTGTACGATTCCAGATCAATTCGTGTGCCCATGCCCTCAATTTTAACGGTTAATGGAACCGGAGTACCTTTGGTGATTGCCTTGTCTCCCCGGTTTTTTACCCGAATTACAAAGGGAGAACTTTCACGCAAACGGAAGGTTCCACTTTTAACCTGGACCTCTTCCACGACTAAATCAAGCCCAACTTGCGTGCCTTCTACCGAAGGATTTTTCAAGTCTTTCGCTAATTTTTCAGCGACAACTGCGGATGCTTTTGCACCTTCTGAAGTGATGAAAGATTTGATGCGTGATTGATTTGCCGACATCATCCAGGCGGTTAGCGCGTCTGGGATCCAACGGTCCGTTGACGTTTGAGATTGTGCGATTTTTTGTACCATCGCTTTTTCCACGGCCGGACTCGTAGGCATTTCGATCAAGGCCAAAATGCTGTTCAATACCACCAAAGAGTCTTTATCATTCAATAAACCATTTGTCAAAATCGCTTTTGCGCCTGTTTCTGTCCGAGGCAATACCTGAACCGCTTGTTTGCGAACTGCTGCACTTGGGTGTTTAAATGCGTTTGTGACAACTGAAAGCGGCAAGGCACCCAAACCTTCTAATGTTCTTAGTGCATGAATCGCACCCGGTGCTAAGCCAATCTCGTCTGTTTTGGCTGTTTGGACTAGCTTAATTAAGGCAGGAACCACGTCTTTATTGCCGCGCTCCACCAATAATCGTTGAGCCGTTAAGCGCCAAAATAAATTCGAATTCGATAATGCATTGATGCAATTCTCTGAAGTACTTAAATCTACAGGCACGTAGACAGGCGCTTGGTTATACCCCACGCGGTAAATACGACCATGCGTAAAATCACGTAAATCTGTGTCATATGCATTTCCCATTCCATTCTTAAATCCTTGCGGAACCGGGTTGTGCTGAATGATATAGGAATACCAGTCGGCCACCCAAACGGCGCCGTCCGGGCCAACTTGCGCAAATACGGGTGATACCCACTCATCTGCTCCGGCTAAGAAATTAAAGGCTTCTTTGTCGTTGAAATCGGAACCTGTTTTGACTTGATTGTTTTGATGAATCACGTGGCCAGTTGGCTCTGAAACGAAGGCAATTTGATTCCAATATTTCTTCGGAAATGAACGCGCCGTGTAAAAATTATGACCTGCTGCGGCTGTATATCCACCAAATACGTCCACTTGGCGCACCTTTTTCGTAATCGTCCGCATGTCTTTGTGCGTATCCGTATTTTTCGAACCGTTTAAGGACATCGGCGCACGCCATATATTCCGGTGCGGAATCGCCATGTACCAACCATGCGCATTGTTGGCCGTCGACCCAAACACATCACCTTCCTCATTGAAATCAAAACCCCAGGTATTGTTTGACGTCGTAGTCATGTGTTCCATTTTAGAACCATCGGGTTTGAAACGGAAAAATGCCTGGGCGAATTGCAGTGAATCAGCACCCACTTTCCCTTTGTATCCAGAATAACCCACGGCACCCCAAATCCAGTTGTCGAAACCATAATGTAAATTCGATGGGCCCGCATGTGTATCTCCCGTGCCAAAGCCCGTGAACAATATTTTTTTCTCATCCGCTTTGTCGTCACCATCGGTATCCTTTAAGAAAACCATGTGCGGAGCTTGCGAAATAATCAAACCGCCATTGGCGAACACCATACCCGTTGGGATACTCAAACCATCTGCCCATTTGGTAAATTTATCCGCTTTTCCGTCGTTATTTGTGTCTTCGCAAAGGAGGATATAATCGCTACCGCCGGACTCTTTACGCTCGTTCGGGTAGTCTTTGGTGATCAAAACGTATAGTCGGCCTTTCGCATCCCAAGCCATGGCAATCGGGTGCATCACGTTCGGTTCAGATGCGAAAACTTGCAAATTAAAGTCGACAGGAACCTGAATAAACTTCACAGATTCTTCGGGTGTCAAGGGCAATTGTTGCATTTGAGGGCCCTTGCGTTTTTCGTAATTAGGCAAACGAGCCTCGCGATATTTCAATTCAGGAAGCTTCAATGCAGCCAAAATCGCCCGTTTTTCAGCGCCCACCGCATGCAAAATTCCTTGCGTCACTAGATCTTGAAATCCTTCAGTCTCCCATGTGCGCTCGTCGTGGCCATAGGCCGTGTAAAACACGTTCCCTTTTCCGTACGTGCGTGTCCAGGTATATGGTTCCGTGGTTGCGCCCGGTTTATCTTTGGCTTGCTCAGGTCCTAAAATTCGATTTTGCCAAATAACATTGTCGGCCTGCAATTGACTATGCAAATACGTTTCGTCGACCGTTTTGATGTTTACCTGCGTGTTCGCCACATTTTTCACGCGAATTGAATCCATGCCATGGCGCCAAAACTGCCCGCCCACCATCTTCACAAATTCCTTCGAATTTCGGAAGTTGAATGAAGCGCAGTGGATTGCGACAAGTCCGTGGCCGCCTGCAACGTAGGCAAGTAACGCTTTTTCTTGTGGCGCTGCGATCGAATCGTGGTTTGCGAAAATGACTAATGCGTCAAATTTGTTCAAATACGCCGTATTCAAGTCTTTGATGGATTCCGTGTAGGTGACGTTCATGCCTTTTATGCCCACTGCCGACTGCAATGCTGGGTAGCGATCGAAGGGTTTGTGGTGGCCTTTGTCACCTAAAAATAGGAGTTCGAGGCGGCGAGCGGTTTGGGCTTGCAACGTTAATTGGGTCAGTAAAAGGCAGGCAATTAGGTATAAACGCATGGCTTAGAATTTAGGAATTTCAATAATTTTTCCACCTTGTAGGGCAGATTCGTGGGCTAAAATACCCACGGATGTCCAGTTCGCCGACTGCGGTGCGTTCGGGAACGGGTCGCGATCAGCGGCTAGGGCTTGTAAAAATTCATTGACAAGATGTGGGTGTGAACCACCGTGGCCACCACCTTGCGTAAAGGAAAGGTGCGTATTTTCATCTTCGTCGTACACGCCTTTTGTGGTGAATCGTTGGATTTCTTCTGGTAAGTAATGCGCGAAATCGGGCGTAGGTACTTTGCTTGGGATTTCGGGCTCTGGTTTTTTGGCCGTATGAATGACTAATTCTTCACCTTCGATTAAAGGCCATTCAACTGATTTTTGGGAACCGTATACTTCGAAACTTTCGCGGTATTGGCGGGCTACGTCAAATAAGGAACGGTAAACCATTGCGCTTAGGTCAGAATCGCGGAATTTAATGTGTGCGGATTCCACGGCGAATGGCGAATTGTAATGTTGGATTAATTCCTCGCGGATTGTTCCGGATCCAAAGCATGATACGTATTCTGCTTCGAGTTTTAATAGACCAGCAACTGGGCCAACGCAGTGTGTCGCGTAGTGCATCGGCGGGAGACCTGGCCAGTAATCCGGCCAACCGTCCATGTCTTGTTGGTGCGAAGCCTTCAAGAATTGAACTTTCCCCAACTCGCCTTTTTCGTAAAGTTCCTTAATGTATAAAAATTCACGGGCGTAGACGACCGTTTCCATCATCATGTATTTTTTGCCCATGCGTTTGCTGGCTTCAACAATCGCTTTGCACTCTTCAACCGAAGTTGCCATCGGAACGGTGCAGGCTACATGTTTTCCGGCGTTTAGTGCTTTGAGTGTTTGCTCGGCGTGTAGGTGAATGGGCGAGTTAATGTGGACGACGTCGACATTCGGGTCTTGGATTAATTTTTCAAAATCCGAGTAGCGGGTCGCGATTCCATAAGCTTCACCGATTGAGTTAAGTTTATCCTCATTGCGCTGGCAGATGGCATACATATTTGCCAAAGGATGTTTCAAATAAATCGGGATAAATTCCGCCCCAAATCCCAAGCCAACGATGGCAATATTGTATTTTTTCATAGGTCTAGTTTCCGAAGCGATCAGCTAGCTTTGCCAATCCTCCAAGGTTTGGCAAAGCTAAGGGGTAGGGAGGATTTTTCCTATGGGTTATTGACCCGGAAACTGATTATTTTTTCTTGAGAAAAGGGTGGGCCATGACCGTTAAAACCAATAAACCTGTACCCCAATAGAAACCGGGGTGCATGATTTCTTTTTGGCCAAAAATGAAGACGGCGAGCAAGATGCCGTACACGGGCTCCAACGTAATCACCAGATTAATCGAAAAAACACTAAAAACCTTATACAAATGAATCGTTTCCGTGTACGCATACACCGTGCAAACAACCGCTAAAATGCCTATCCAGAGCCAATCCAGTCCCAGTGGCACAAAACCCATAGCCCCCGAACTTAATCCATACATCCAAACCAACCCTGTCATGGCACCCGCCGCAGCCATCTCGTAAACCGTAATTAATTTAGGATCATGCGAGTGCGTGTAATTTCCATTAATCACCGAAAACAGCGCTCCGAAAAAACCAGATCCGATACCCATCACCAATCCGAGCCATTGGCCGGGTTGAAAAGAAAAAATAATCGCTAAAGCGACAACCACAATCAACCCTAGCAACACCTCGATCCAAGCGATCTTTTGTTTTTTAGCAATAGGCTCCAAAATGGAAGTCCAAAAAGTCTGGGTGGAAAGCCCTGCGAGACACATGGCGACGGTGGAGACTTTGGCAGCGCCGAAAAATAACAGCCAATGTGCGGAAATAAACACCCCATTTAGCAGCCACACCCTCCAGACATCACGCTTAACGCGAAATGAGGTTTTGGAGAAATATAAAATTCCAGCTAAGCCCACCGCCGCAATCACACAACGAAAAAACACAATCGTCAGCGCATTCGCATGCGTCGCATTGCCTAAAATCGCCGTGAACGCGTACAGGATAACGATAAAGTGAATTTTAAAATAATCAAGAAGTTGGGGTGCTTGTTTCATTTACCTCGGAATCGTGTAATATAAACCCACACCCACCGCGGAAAACACCAGATTCGGGAGCCATACGGCAAGCATCGGTGGCATGCCGCCCCCTTCCGCAATCCCTTTACTCATCATGAAAAACAAGATATAAACGAATGCCAAAGAGAAACCCAGCGCAATCTGAAATCCCACGCCACCACGCGCCTTCCGCGCAGAAACCAAGAAACCGATAATCGTCAAAATAATCACCGAAAACGGGTTCGCAAACCGTAAGTATTTCTCGATCAAAAACACTTCAATCCCATCCGCACCCCGCGACCGAACCAAATCGATATGTCGGTTCAGCTCTGGCAACGTAAATGTCTCGTGCAATAAGTGTTTATTCTGAAAATCTTTGGGTAATAAATTGAGTGTGGTGTCGATTTTGGTACCGTAAACGAGCGCGTTCCCACTACCGGAAAGGGTACGAATGCGGTAATCGTGTATGGACCATTTTTTGGCGACGGAATCCCAGGTGATGCGGTCCGACATTAATTTTTGCTTGATCTCATTGTCGGCAATGCGCTCCAAACTAAACCGATAGCCTGTATTTGAATTATTGTCGTAACTCTCAATGTAGGCGTACACATCGGGCCCAATTTTAATGTGCACATCGCGTTTGTCAAAATAATACGTACCGTTAATGTACTCGTGTTCGAACGGAACGCGGATTTTGTTGGCATTTGGGACGATCCAACCGATCATCACGAAGGTACCTAAGGCGATGATGGAAGATCCGATAATGTACGGACGCATCAAGCGCGGAAAGCTAATTCCAGAGCTTAAAATTGCGATAATTTCGGTTTTTGAGGCCATCCCCGCCGTGAAAAAAACAGTCGCAATAAACACCATGAGCGGACTAATGTAATTCGCCCAATACGGAATAAAGTTCAAATAGTAATCGAAGATAATGGCTCGAAATGGAGCCTCTTTTCGAATGAAATCATCGATTTTTTCGGTGTAATCGATGACCATCACGATCAATACAATAAGAAAAACCGCGAAGACATAGGTCTTCAAGAATTTTTTCAAAATGTACCAATCGAGTATTTTCATTTATTAGGACGGTAGGTGACGCCTGAAAACAAATGTATAAAAATCACTCGGGAAACACGGAAGTTCGCCGGAACCAAAGCCAGTGAAATCAGCGTAATTGGTATCACGTAACCCATCGCATCTGGGTCGTTAAAAAAATTATAAATAACGAGACCTCCAATCAGCATGATACCTACTGTAAATGCATAGGAAATGTACATGGCGCCGTAGAAAAATCCGGGTTCTACCTCGTAACGCATGCCGCATTCCGAACATGTATCCTCCATTTGGGCAAAATTGAAGATATTCCACCATTTGAATTTGAATAAACGGCCTTCGCGACATTGAGGGCAACGGGCATTAATGGCTGCCTTTAAACCTGATGAATTTGGCATAATTTAGGGGTAAAATATGGGCCAAAGGTAAAGAAAAATAGAGGATTATTCGTAACAAAGGTCACGGTCCGCGGGCTTTTTGTATCTTTGCGACAAACTAAAACTTATTATCTCATGTATTCAATTGTTACAAACGTTCACATCGCACTATTCGTAGTCGTGTTCATTTTAGGTATCAATGTGATTGTGCGCGCGTTACGCGGCCAGTCAAATAATTCATTATTTACGGATTCAGACCGCAAAGCAGGTTTATTCTTCATGATCTCATTGCACACGCAATTGCTGATCGGTTTAGTCCTTTATTTCTTCTTAAGCCCGATAACAATGGGTGCGCTTAATGATTTTGGCGCGGCGATGAAGGATCCTGCCACGCGTTTATTGGCCGTTGAGCACATCTCGGTGAACATCATCGCGGTGGTTTTGGCGACTGTAAATAATGCCAAAAACAAGAAGGCAATTGCGGATGCTGCGAAGCATAAAAATGCGTTGATTTTCACATTAGCGGCTTTGGTATTGATTTTGAGCCGTATCCCTTGGAGTCGTATTTTCTAGTTTAATGAAGCAAAAGTGTATTTTTTTAGACCGGGACGGCGTCTTGAACGTCGACCGTGTCGATTACGTCTACCGCATGGAGGATTTTATTATCCCGCCCGGGGTAGGCGAGGCGCTTAAAGCTTTGAAATCAGCGGGTTATTTGTTGGTGATAATTACCAATCAAAGCGGCATTGCCAAAGGCATTTACCGGCGGGAAGATGTCATGATGATTCATCAGGCGATTCAGGATGGTACGGGAGTGGCATTAGATGACATCTATTTCTGCCCATACCATGAAAAATTTGATAGTCATTCATTGACTAGAAAGCCAGGCTCATTGATGATCGAAAAGGCTGCGGCCAAATATAAAGTTGACCTAGACGCCTCCTGGATGGTGGGCGATCACGAACGTGATATTACCGCTGGAACGCGTGCTGGATTGCGTACGATTCGTATTGCGCCACCGTCAACAGAAACTAATGCGACCCATTTGGTCGATGATTTATTAGCCGCCTCTCAAGTTATTCTCGCATGAACAAGGTCTATTTAAGTGATGCCGGTCCTAAAGTTTCACCAGCTATGTATGGGTTTTGGCGCTGGACTTCTGATCAGGGTAATATGGAGCAGATTGTCAATTTGTGTCTTGAATTGGGCATAAATACCTTCGATCATGCGGATCGATACGGAGATTATACGTGTGAAAAGCGTTTTGGCGAGGTGCTTGCGAAGCAATCATTTAAGCGTCAGGATATCGTTCTTTTCTCTAAATGTGGCGTTAATCCAATGCCCCAATTTCGGGTGAATCACGTAAATACCTCCGCGGAACACATTACGAAATCGGTCGAAAATTCATTGCGCAACTTGCAAACTGATTACCTAGATGTGTTTTTATTGGACCAATTAGACCCACTTTCTGACCTGGAAGCTACCGCACATGCCTTGGAAAAATTGAAGTCGGCAGGTAAAGTGAAAAACATCGGGGTTTCGGATTTCTCCGTACACCAGCATCAGTTATTGGTTTCTTATTTGAACATTCCGATCGTTTCCAGTCACATCGATTTGAACTTGCTGAATACCACTACGCTGGATAATGGTGCACTTGATTACATCAAACAAAAATACATGCGACCCTTGGCGACTTCGCCTTTAGCGGGGGGACGGATTGAGCATGGCACCGACGAGCGTGCGTTGAAATTGCGTAAAAAACTCAATGAAATTGCCGCGAAATATGATGCCAATATCGAATCAATCGCGGTCGCGTGGTTGGTGAAATTAGGCGCCTTACCGCTTATTGGAACCTTAGAAGAAAACCGCATTCGCAATATTGTGAATTCATTCCAAATCACGCTTGAGCATGAGGATTGGTATGATTTATTGGAGGCGAGTAGGGAAACAAAAGACGTTGGACTTTAGACGTTAGTCCGAGGGAAAATAGTCCGAAGTCCGGAGGATTTTTTCCACTAGACGTTAATTTGTCAATGGATGCTTCATATTGCCCTCAGGACTTCGGACTATTTTCCTCCGGACTATTTCCTCTGCTTTGCCCCAAAAAACTTCCGAATTGTCACCGCGCCCATTTTTTTCCCGACGATATTTCCTTGCTTGTCCAATAAGTAAAAAACAGGATTGGAGAGCGCATCGTAGATTAAGCGCTCCTTCGTGATGCCAGGCATGGTCACGTGTGCGTAGTTTTCTTTGAGGTTGTATTTGGCAATGAATTCTTTCCAAGTGGCATCAGGAACACCAGGCTCATTACAAATCGCATAGCGACCAATCTTCAATTGAAGCACTGATTCAGTCATTTTGAGCACTTTTTCAACCTCGGGTACCTCCTTTTGGCAATGTTCACAGGTAGGTGCGTAAAATACCAAAAGCGTGTAGTCGTAGTCTTTGGCAAAGCTGTGTAAATCCACCGACTTACCCGTGGTGTCCGCCAAATTTAACGCGGGGCTCAACTGGTTTAGCGGTAAACCACTCAAACCATCTAGTTCCTGCAGAAATTCCATTTTGCGTTTTTCAGGTAAGAATTTACAGCCAGACTGTTTGACATAACGCGTTAAAAAGTACACATAGCCCTCCGTATTGTTCTGGATATTCCGATTTTTCATTAATCGGGCGAAGAAATCAAACGCATACGGATAGGCCTTCGCATCGCAGTTAAATTTTCCCAATACCAAATCCATACCCACCTGCATCGAGTCCGCCTGTAAGGGATAATAGCTCATGTACTCCGTGAGCGTCGCTTTAAAATTAGGCGTAAACAGATATTTAGGGTTGTTGAATGGGATTTCTTGTAGGAATGCCGCACGTTTGGCATAATTTTTTCGATCCGGAATAGAGCGGTCTAATGTGTTCAAGGATTTAAAATGAATCGCCAAAGCGTCCGTTGGCTTCAAGCGTTTTAATGCCTGGGTGCGGAATTTGGTCAGGCTGTCCGACTTCATTTTGAAAAATGCGGCGCGTTCCGAATAGGAGAATTTCCTTCCGTTCGCCTGTTCCTTTTTGTATAAGGTATCGATAAATGCCAATGATTTCTCCATCCGTTGGTACTCAAAAAACAACTTATTTTTCTTGTCTTTCGTCTGAATCGACGCTAGATAATCGGGGCCTGAAAGACTCACCGACAGCGAATCGTTGTTGTCTAAACAGATCCAAATTTTTGCTTTTGTTTTGGGGAAATAAAGAAAACCAATGCCCCCGATGATGGCTTTTTTGCTGACTTTCCAACCTGATTTTCTTAGGGAGATGGTGTCTTTGGGCACGTAATTTTGATCGTCGTAAACGCTTGTGCGCACATAGACGATCGAGTCGGCCGTATTTTTTGCCGTGACTTTAATTCGAAATTGAGCCTGGGATGTTAGCGAAATGAAAGAGGCCAACAAGAGTAGGAGGAAGTATTTCATGTAGCAAAGGTAAAAAAAAGTCCGAAGTCAATAAGTCCGGAGTCCGAAGGAAAAAAGTCCGAAGTCCGGAGGCAATGAGTCCGGAGGCAAATTAGACAGAGGATACTACCTATTTTTCTTCGGACTAAAAGAAAACCCCACGCTAAAGCATGGGGCTATAAATTTCCTCTCACTCCGGACTAGCTACTGACCACTGATTACTGACCACTGCTCCCTACCTCCTCCTTTTCCCTCTCGGAATCACCTTCGAACTCCGCGCGCTGCCGCGCGGCATATCGCGTCTGCGTTCGCGATTATTCGCATAGCCATTCGAATTCCGCATCCCGATCATCTCCAAATCAATCGTCCGCTTCGCCAAATTCGTACTGCGAACTTTCACTTTGACCTTGTCGCCGAACGTGAATACGCGGCCATTTGACTTGCCAACGATCCGGTAATTCTCTTTATCTAAATCGTAAAAATCATCATTCAAATCCACCATGCGAACTAATCCTTCACACGAGGTATCCCCAATCTCCACAAATAAACCAAATTCCGTCACACCCGTAATGATGCCATCAAATACTTGTGGCTCATGCAAACTCATAAATTCAACCTGCTTGTATTTGATTGACGCACGTTCCGCTTCCGCCGCTAATTTCTCGCGATCCGAGCTGTGCTTGCACTGAATTTCCAACGGCGTACGCTGTGGCGACTCACCACCATCCAAATAATGCTGCAACAAACGATGCGTCATCACATCCGGGTACCGACGAATCGGACTCGTGAAGTGTGAATAAAACGGAAACGCCAGGCCAAAGTGCCCAACTGCATCTGTACTGTAACGTGCTTTGGACATCGTCCGCACTGCCAAACTCTGCAACACATGCTCCTCACCTTTACCCTCTATCGCTTCCATCAAGGCATTAAATGAATGACTCACCTGCTTCGGCTCCGTCGTCACTTGATACCCAAATTTCTTCGCAAAGGTCGAGAATACTCGCAATTTCTCCGGATCTGGCGCCTCATGCACCCGATACACCATCGTATTTCGAGGGTCTATTTGGCGCATCTCATGGACAAACGTGGCGACTTTTTTATTCGCCAAAAGCATAAATTCTTCAATCAATTTATGCGCATCTTTTCGAATTCGAGGGTGCACGGCGATTGGTTTACCAGCATCGTCCAATTCAAACCGAACCTCCGCCGTTTCAAAATTCACCGAGCCCGTTTTAAATCGCGCCTCGCGTAAGATATGTGCAAACTGATTTAATTGTTTGATAATGGGCTCAAACGAGTCGGTCACCTCGCCCGTATGTTCAATTAATTCTTGGGCTTGTTCGTACGCAAACCTACGATCCGAATGGATGACGGTCCGACCGAACCACTCCTTCACAACCGCCCCTTTTTCATTGAATTCGAAAATGGCGGAGAAGGTTAATTTGTCCTCGTTTGGCCGTAATGAACATAAACCATTCGATAATTTCTCGGGTAACATCGGTACCACGCGATCCACTAAATACACGGATGTCGCACGCTTATAGGCCTCTTGATCCAAAATACTCCCCGGCTTCACATAATGAGATACGTCGGCAATGTGCACGCCAATCTCCGTATTCCCATTTTTCAACACCTGATAACTGATGGCATCATCGAAATCTTTAGCATCAATCGGGTCAATGGTAAAGGTCAATATCTTACGTAAATCCTTACGCTTCTTAATCTCATCTTTTGGAATCGTTACAGAAATCGCATCTGCCGCATCTTCTACCGCCTCCGGAAATTCATACGGCAAGCCGTACTCTGCTAAAATTGAGTGCATTTCTGTCTCATTTTCTCCCGCCTTACCTAATACGTTGACGACCCGACCTTCGGCTTTTTTGCCAGGGGTGGCCCAGCGCAACACTTCTACAATCACTTTATCCAAGTGATTGGCGCCCATCGTTTCATAGCGATTGACATAAATATCTTCGTAAATTTTCTTAGAATCCGGGATCAAAAATGAATAGCCAGGCGTCACTTGAAGGACACCCACGAGCTCCGCAGAACGGCGTTCTAAAATTTCCACTACTTCACCTTCTGGGCGATCCTGCTTCTTATTTGATGATTTACGTGCTTGAACGCGCACACGATCGCCGTCTTTGGCATCGTATAAATCTTGAGTCGAAACCCAAATATCCTTCTCGGCATCATCTCGGACGATAAATGCAAAACGCGCATTGACATGATCCACGCGACCTTCGATCACAAACGAATCCGTATCCACGCGCACGTTACCGTCGGCCTGCTTGATCAAACGACCCTCACGCACCAAGCGCGCGACAACATCCGAATAAATTTCCTTGGTCTTGCGATCGCGAATCGCGAACGCCTTATGTAATTGATTGACGGAAAACGAACGGTCATCGTTCAATTCCAAATAATCCAATATTTCTTGCTGAAGATTGTTGATGAACTTTTCTTCCTTTGGGCTAATTCCCATAATTTTTTTCTGTTAAAGCGCAAGGTACATAACCTTGGCAGCGTTTCAAATCTTAAATCCTTATTTGTATCTTTGCCGGATGAATCGCTCCCGCATCGCGTTATTTTTATTGGTCATCTTCGTACTCACCGGTGGTTATTACGGATACCAATCTCTCCAAACAGGCTCCCAAGAAACCGTTTCCACGGCTACTTTAGTTCCCACACCCGATTTTGCCGCAGATTCTGCGTATGCATTTATTGCCAAACAAGTTGCTTTTGGGCCACGCATTCCCAATTCGCCCGCTCAAAAAGCATGTGGAAATTGGCTCGTAACCAAAATGAAATCCTACGGTTTAACCGTTACAACCCAAGAGTTTTCGGCTAATCGCTATGATGGCAAAGCCCTTCAAGGGACCAATATTTTTGCGTCATTTAATCCTTCGGCGGCGAAACGTATTTTGCTTGCGGCGCATTGGGATTCGAGGACCATGGCTGATAAAGATCAAGTCCGCAAGGATGAACCCATCGATGCGGCGAATGACGGCGCGTCTGGCGTAGGTGTTATGATTGAAATTGCCCGCGTGCTAGCCGAGACAAAAAACAAACCGAATGTAGGTGTTGATTTTGTGTTTTTCGATCTAGAGGATCATGGTGAACCGCACGATTCTCCAGCTGGGAATCCGGCGAGCTGGGCATTAGGGTCACAACATTGGGCTTCAAATATTATCCCTGCTGGTTACCGTCCATACTACGGAATTTTGTTGGATATGGTAGGCGCCAAAGGGGCCAAATTCCCACATGAAGGCACGTCTATGCAATATGCACCCGGACTGGTTCGGTCGATTTGGTCGACGGCCTCGGACTTAGGTTATGGTGAATTCTTTTTGGACGCGGATGCCTTTGGCATATCGGACGACCATACGGCGGTGAATGAAGTGGCGAAAATTCAAATGATTGACATCATTGATTTACGACCTGTGAATGGTGGATTCGACTTTGGACCATATCATCACACACATCAAGATAATTTAGCGAACATCGATAAATCCACGTTGAAAGCCGTGGGCCAAACCCTTTTACAAGTTTTATACCGCGAATAATGGAGGAATTGTTACAAGTACATTTGAATGATACGCATGTGGCGTTGGGCGCGAAAATGGTGCCTTTTGCGGGATTTAACATGCCTGTTTTATACACGAATTTGATCGAAGAGCATCACTGCGTACGAAATAACGTGGGAGTTTTCGACGTGAGCCACATGGGTGAATTTTTCTTGAGCGGTGAAAAAGCACTCGACCTAATTCAATACGTGACGTCAAATGATGCTTCTAAATTAGTGGACGGCAAGGTGCAATATTCATGTTTGCCAAATGCAACGGGCGGCATCGTAGATGATTTATTGGTGTACAAAATTCGAGATAACGAATATTTATTGGTCGTGAATGCGTCGAACATAGAGAAAGATTGGAACTGGATTTCATCGCATAATACGTTTGGGGTGAATATGGTGAATGCGAGCGCCGACTACAGTTTGTTCGCCGTTCAAGGACCGAAAGCAGCGGGCGTTTTACAGCAATTGACTTCCGTTGATTTAGTTTCGATGCCCTACTACACCTTCAAAATAGGCCAAATGGCAGGTTTTGACGATGTCATTATCTCGAATACCGGTTATACAGGAGCGGGTGGTTTTGAAATATATGTCAAAAACGAAAACGCGTTAGCCATGTGGAATGCGATTTTCGCGGCGGGTGCTTCTGAAGGCATATTGCCTGTGGGCCTAGGCGCACGCGATACCCTGCGCACGGAAAAAGGCTATTGTTTATACGGACACGACATTGACGATACTACCTCGCCGATTGAGGCGGGATTAGGATGGATCACGTCGTTCAACAAAGATTTTATCATGAAGGATCACCACGCAGCGATTAAAGCGACAGGCCCTTCGAAGAAATTAGTGGGTTTTGAAATGATTGATCGTGGGATTCCACGCCAACATTACCCTATCTTGAACGCAGCGGGTGAGGTGATCGGAGAAGTGACTTCGGGTACGCAATCGCCGACGCTCGCAAAGGGAATCGGGATGGGGTATGTGTCAACAGCCCACTCAGATTCCGACATTTTTATTTCGATTCGCGACAAAGCGGTACAAGCATCTATCGTGAAAATGCCTTTTTTATAATGAAGAAAATTGACGTCTGCTTATCGCCGGATTTGATCCATTTGTATGACCTGAGTGGTCAGGCGGTGGTTGTGGTGGATATTTTTCGGGCAACTTCCTGCATGGTGACGGCTTTTGCGCACGGAGCAGCAGAGATTTTACCGGTTGAGGACGTTGATTTGTGTGCGTCGTATGGCGAGCAAGGTTATTTGACCGCGGCGGAGCGTAATGGGATTACGCCGGAAGGATTTGATTTTGATAATTCGCCCTTCTCGTACCAGGTCGAACGTGTAAAAGGTGCCAAAATCTGTGTGACAACGACGAATGGTACGGTCGCGTTACGCAGATCGGTTGCAGCTTCGAAAGTTTATGTTGGTGCATTTTTAAATATTTCACGCGTGACTGATGCGCTACGAAAATGGGATGGCGATGCCTTAATTGTCTGTGCGGGCTGGAAAGGGAAACCGAATTTAGAAGATACCTTATTCGCAGGAGCGGTGATCGATGCCTTGCATGGTGATTTCACTGTGGCGGATGATGCGGCCTTGATGGCCTGGAAACAATATAATGTAGCCTCCAATGACTTGTTGACCGCCGTGAAAAACTCTTCACATGTCAACCGCCTATTGGGCTTAGGAATAGAAAAAGACATCGCATTTTGCTTGGAGATGGACCGCTACAATGTCCTTCCATACTTGAAAAACGATGCATTGACAATAGATGAAACTATATAGTACGCAACACGAAAGTCCGGATGTAAGTTTAGAGGAGGCGATTTTTCGTGGTCTTCCTCCTGATAATGGCTTGTATATGCCGCAGGAGATTGCGCCAATGCCGGCCGCTTTTTTCGATACGATTCATACCTTGACCTTGCCTCAAATTGCAGTGGCGGTGTGCAAACATTTGCTTGGAGACGAGTTGACCGACGCGGAGATTGAGGGAATTATTGCGCGTTCGATGACCTTCGAAGCGCCGGTCGTGGATTTGGAGCCGAATGTGGGCGTGCTTGAATTATTTCATGGTCCTTCGATGGCCTTTAAGGATTTTGGTGCGCGGTTTATGGCGGCGATCATGTCGCATTATTTAGTGAAATCTGCGCGTGAGATTCGCATTTTGGTGGCGACCTCGGGTGATACGGGTGGTGCGGTGGCGCAGGGATTTTTCAATACGCCGGGGATTTCGGTGACGATTTTATATCCGAGTGGGAAGGTGTCTGATATTCAGGAAAAGCAATTGACAACCTTGGGCGGCAATGTGACCGCCTTGGAAATTGACGGAACCTTTGATGACTGCCAAAGACTCGTAAAACAGGCATTTTTGGACGCCGAGCTCCGGTCGAAATTTGAATTAGCTTCTGCGAATTCGATTAATATCGCTCGTTTAATTCCACAATCCTTTTATTATTTCGCGGCTTACGCGGAGGCGCGCCGTAAAGGTGTGACTAAGCCAATTGTCTTCTGTGTTCCTTCGGGGAATTTTGGGAATATTTCGGCGGGCTTGATGGCTTATCGCATGGGCTTGCCGGTGCATGATTTCATTGCGGCGTGTAATGAAAATCACCCGGTGCCAGATTATTTGGCCACAGGGAATTATGCTCCTTCGCCATCGGTCGAGACCTTATCGAACGCGATGGATGTGGGGGCGCCGTCCAACTTTATTCGGATGAAGATTTTGGCGGGGGATGAATGGAAAGCGGTGCGTGATCGCATGAAAGGATATTTCACCTCGGACGAAAAGACGCAGGCAACGATGTTGGATGTGTTTGAACGAACCGGTTACATTATGTGTCCGCATACCGCGGTGGGCTATGATGGGCTGTCGCAATACATGGATGAATATGGCGATGATGTCTACGGCATTATTCTAGCCACGGCTCATTATGCTAAATTTTTGCCAACCGTAGAATCGACCCTTGGCTGTACCGTGGATGTCCCAGAACGCCTAGCTGCCTTATTGCATCTGCAAAAAAAATCCATCCCCATGGGGACGGATTTTGAAGGATTTAAGAAATATTTATTGGGGTAGTTTTTTCGCTATGCAAAAGCTTCCAGCATTGGCATAGCTGCCCCCCACAGCGATTTGGTTTAGACCAACACCCGAAACTTCGCCTTATCAATATACGCCTGTACACCCATAAGCGCCACTAATAAAACGCCGATCCCCGGTGCGCCTTGGATAAACAAATCAAAAAACAGAATATTCACAGCGATTGGGCCTAAAATCAAAAGCGCTTTTGCCCGATGAGCAGGTAAGATGATCAAGACACCACCGATAACCTCAAGGACTTTGATGGTCGTCATGTAGCCAGTGCCGCCAAAAAGCTCCATAAATTTCGCGGGATTTCCCGTCATCACTGGCATAGGTGTCATGGGGAAAAAGAAATTGATGCCCCCAAAAAGGAATAGGAACGCTAATACCGCTCCAGGTACGTGTGTTAATACTTTCATCTTGTTTTATATTTTGGTTAACGACGCAAGTAAAGATTATCAGCCAACTTATACAAAACTTCCCCTCGAAAATCCCAGCATACTCAACCTTAAAATCAAAATGATACGTTTTTAATTGTTCTTTTTCTTGTAATCGCTCCGCGATAAGTACTTCTCAATCAGGATGTACAAAAGGATAAATAAGTAGCGGGACCCCATTTCCTTTATTTTGAGGTTGGATTCCCCCGCTTTGCGGTTGCGCCAGGAATTTGGCAAAACAGCCCATGAGTAGCCTCGCGTAATAGCCTTCAGTGGCAACTCGATGGTTAGGTTAAAATGGGCAGACAAAAAGGGTTTTAGCCCATCGATTGTATGTTTACGATACATTTTGAAGGCATTGGTCGAGTCGTTGTAGGGGATGCCCACCAACAACCGAATCAGGGTATTTGCCAAGCGGTTGATAATATACTTGTGCTTAGGGTAATCATATGTTGCGCCTCCACGAATAAACCGCGAACCAAAAACGCAATCCAAATTATCCGCCACCATCTTGCGGTAAAACGCAACGAGATCCGCAGGGTCGTCTGATAAATCTGACATCATCACAGCCACGCAGTCACCCGAAAAACGCTCCAAGCCATACCGAATCGCATAGCCAAATCCGTTGGGTCCGCGGTTGGTATGTACGGCCAACGACGGAATGTCGGCCTGCAATTGCGTCAATAAGCCTAAGGTATTATCCTTCGAATTATCATTCACGACCACGATTTCATGGTCTATTTGCTCCGCGTGTAATTGGGCATATAAGGCACGTAAGGTTTCCTCAATGGAACCCTCCTCATTATACGCAGGAAGAACAACGCTTAATTTCATCAGGCCAAAATCGGTTTTAATGACGCTTCATCCGCGATGAACCACTCATGTACTTCGCTTAGGAGTTGGGGCACGGAGATTTCCGGTTGCCAACCGCTAAACTCGGTAATTTTGGTATTATCTGTAATATAAACCGGTAAGTCGCCCGGACGATTCTCCAGCGACGATCCCATTTCGATGGTATTTCCCGTAATTTCTGAACACAAATCAGTCAATTCGGCTAATGACACTGTGTTGGCTAAACCGCCACCTACATTAAATATTTGACCTTTTTGGATGCCTAAGTTTGCGATCTGCCATTGCACCAAACGGAACAAATCCCGTACATGCAACACATCGCGGGCTTGTTGGCCTAAACCCCCATACCCAATATATCCCAAACGTCCCTTCCAGAAATGTTTGGCCATCCAAAGCACGATCACACCTTGGTCGATTTTTCCCATTTGGTACGGACCACTTAACACCCCGCAGCGATTAATCACCGCCGGAATGCCAAAATTGTGGGCAAATTCTTGAATGATATATTCCGAAGATAATTTGGTTGCACCGTATAAGGAGCGAAGGCCTGCCAACGGGTAATCTTCTGCCACCCCGCGCGAAGAAAGTCCGGCGAGTGACTGGGTGTCAGATAAGTTGAAGCGTTTAGGTGAGGCCACTAATTGTGCTTCCGCGAGCGTATCGTAGGGATAGACGCGGGAGGTGGACAAAAAGATGAACGCGGCGTCGTGTTTTTTGGCAAAATAGAGCGTATTGATGGTTCCGTTTAAATTGGTATCCATCAAATTTTCTAATTCTCCCGGAACGGTGCCCGCCAAAACGGATGGTTCCGCAGCTGCATCGATGACGATGTCTACCTTAGGAACTCTGTCAAAATCATTGCGATTTCGTACGTCACCATGAATGAAAGTAGCTCCGGCGGCAAGTACTTTGCGCAAATTAACCTCCGATCCTCGGCGGGATAAATTGTCCAAACAAAACACCTCAGCTTTGGCGTAATGCTGCTTGAAAAGGACCGCTAAATTTGAGCCTATGAACCCGCAGCCCCCTGTGATGAGTAATTTCATACCTCCATGTAGCGGTTATAAATGTCATGGAAAACATCCTCCAGGGATTTCGTGATGTCCCAATTTGGATAGTGTTCCTTCATTTTGCGCAAATCGCTGTAATAACAAATGTGGTCGCCAATGCGGTTTTCAGCCACATATTTATACTTCATGGGCTTGCCTGAAATCTTCGCAATCAGGTCAAAAGCCTCTAAAATCGATACGGAATTTTCTTTTCCTCCACCTATGTTATACACCTCCGCCACGCGTGGGGCTTGAATGAATTCCTCGATGAAGCGCGCCACGTCATATGAGTGGATATTGTCACGTACTTGTTTTCCTTTATAGCCAAAAACGGAGTATTCCCTTTCCTCGATATTGCACTTGATCAAATAACTTAAAAAGCCGTGTAATTCCACACCGGCATGGTTTGGTCCGGTCAAACAACCACCGCGCAAACAGGCCGTGGGCATATTGAAATACCGACCATATTCCTGAACGGAAATATCAGCGGATACTTTGGATGCACCAAAAAGCGAGTGCTTGGATTGGTCTATGCTAAAAGATTCTGCAATTCCATGTTCGTAGGCCGCATCATCGTAATCAAAGCGCGTCTCCAACTCCTTCATTTTAATATTGTTGGGGGCATCGCCGTATACTTTATTGGTCGATAAATGCACGAAAGGAACGCTGGTGCTGTACCGGCGAAGTGACTCGAGTAGGTTGAATGTTCCTACGGCGTTGGTGTCAAAATCTTCGAATGGAATGGATGCGGCGCGATCGTGACTAGGCTGCGCAGCCGTGTGCACAATGGCATCCGGTTGAATTTGTGGAATGATGTCCAAAATCGCTTGACGATCCCTAATGTCGATGTGGGTGTACAGTTTATATGCACTCCCATATTTCGCTAAACGGTCTTTATTGGACGAATTATCGCCTTGTAAGCCAAAAAATATGGCGCGTTGGTTATTGTCAATTCCATGAACTTCCCAACCTTTTTCTAAGAAATACTCGGCAACTTCAGAACCTATGAGGCCCATGGAGCCGGTGACAATTAATTTTTTAGACATGCTTTTGACAACCGATAAGCGACAAAGATACAGATTTTCGTTTTTATTCGATGCTTAAATCCCCAAGTCCAACAAGCGCAGTTGTAATTTTCGCTGTCCCATAAACTCGTTGATGTCCAAATGGTAAACGATTTGAATCGGCTGGGCTTTTTCGTAGGCATCCACTAAACCTTCGTAGAAATCTTTGCGCATCCCAAAACCCACCGCTTCATAATCCCCTACATATAATTTTAGGTGCTCTTCTTTCATGATGACGGGCGGCCGACTGAGCATTGCGTTGCTCACAAAATTGGGTAGCATATTGCCGGGTCCGTAGGGGGAAAGTCGGACGAGTAGGTTATCGTAAAACGAAAGGCTTAGATCTGCCAAAGGCAAGGTTAAATCCACCGGCAATTCAGCCTTAATTTCTCCAGCGGGCGTTCCGGCTTGTACCAATGATTCAAATCGCGCGATAAATGCCTCCAGATTTTCAGGCAATAAATGTAAGCCAGCGGCATGGGTATGCCCACCAAATTGCGTCAATAAATCCACGCATTGTTCAAGTGCCGCGTGAATGTCGAAGCCTTTCACCGAGCGGGCTGATCCTACAACTTGTCCGTGTGATTCGGTTAAGATGATGGTGGGCCGAAAGTAATGATCTTGAATTTTACTGGCTACGATTCCTACCACACCTTTATGCCACGAGGGGTGAAAGAGGACGGTACTTTTGGCCGATTGCAGAAATGAATTTTCCTGAAACATGCTTAGGGCGTGTTGGGTAATGTCTTTTTCCACTGCTCGCCGTTCGATGTTTTGTTGGATGACCGCCTCCGCCATCTGCCCGGCTTCGGTCGCATCGCTTGATAAGAGCAATTTCACCGCCCCGTGCGCGTGGTCCATCCGACCGGCCGCATTGATGATTGGGGAGATGGAAAAAACGATGTCGGATATCTGGATGGGTGCTTTTTTGTTCGCTTTTTGAAGCAGATATCCTAGGCCGGGACTTGGGTTTTGGCCGAGAAGTTGCAGGCCAAAGTAAGCCAAAATCCGATTCTCACCGGTGATCGGAACCATGTCGGCCGCGATCGAAGCCGCCAATAAATCCAAGCGCGCATACAACGGATCAAGTTCTAAGTCATTCGCTTGAATGAACGCTTGCAGGAGTTTAAATCCGACGCCGCAACCGGTGAGTTCTTTGAAAGGGTACCGACAATCCTTGCGTTTGGGATCGAGAACCGCATAGGCTTCGGGGAGGGTTTCTTCGGGTAAGTGGTGGTCGCAGACGATGAAATCGATGCCATGTTCGTTGCACCAGCGTACCCGTTCGTGGGCTTTGATGCCGCAGTCGAGCGATATAATCAGGCTGTAGTTATTGTCGGCCGCGTACTGCACCCCTGCCTGCGAAACACCGTATCCTTCTGCGTAGCGATCGGGAATGTAGTAATCTGCTTCCGCGCCTAATTCTTCTGTGAGGTATCCATAGACTAAGGCTAAGGAAGTGGTTCCATCCACATCGTAATCGCCATATATCAATATTTTTTCACCATCCTCGAGGGCCCGGCTAAGTCGTTCGACGGCCTTGTCCATGTCTTGCATGGCGAAGGGATCGTGGAGCTTTTCGAGGCTGGGAACCATGAAATCTTTGGCTTGTGCGAGGCTTTTGATACCGCGGGAGACAAGTAGTTTCAGGAAATGCCGATTTTTCGTCACGGACATTTCGAGGGCTAATTGGTCTACTTCGGTGGCATCAGGTTCCGGGACAAATTTCCAGATTTTTTTGGCTTGGAGCATGTTAATGTGGCGGGCCAAATTCGTTGGCAACGATTGTGTTTAATTGAAGGGCTAATTTAGGAAGGTCTTCTCGAATGATTGTAATTATTTGCGGTAAAGATATTTTGTGATACTCATGTGCAATGAAGTTTCGTAAGCCTTTTACTTCATGCCATGGGTAAGGATATCGATCTAAAATCTTGCTGTCGACTTGCATAATCGCTTCACCAATGACAATGAACTTATAATAAATCGCATGTTGTGTTAGCAAATTTGAGGTTATTGACGCTTCGTCTTTTTCGTTTATGATGGTTTGAATTTCAAGGATGGAATTCAACAAGTGGTTCAATCTTTCTAATGATTTGTTTTTTGTTTTTTTCATGGTGGTTAGGGCTTGTAAAGCGGTTGAATATTTCGATCAAATCAGGTTCGATGTTTAACCAAATCTCTGGTTTTAGTGTATTCATAAACCCAATATCAATTTTTTGCCCAAGCTTAGAGCTGAGTTGCTCTTGTATGCCAAAGAGCGACATGAGTGACAGGCGACTATCAGCTTCAACGACGATGTCAATATCGCTCATGGCGTGATTATCACCTCGCGCAAATGAACCGAATATCCAGGCTTTATGAATCAGATCATAATGACTGATCGCCTCTGTTAAGGAGGAAATGATCTTTGATCTGTCAACAAGGGGGCCAATGGTCGCTTTCATAAATCAATATTTAGTGTGTTCAAAAGTACGCCTACTCAAACCATTAATCAAGTCATATTTTGACTAACACAAACATTATCAGTTAGTTAGACATACATTTGAAAAAAGAAATCAAATGAAAGACAGATACATAGGCAAAATTGGAACTCCCAAAAGGGACAAATACGAATGTAAGCTTCGTATCGAAATAATCTATAAACGAATTAAAAAAGAAAGTGCGCGCACGCGCTAATGCGCGATATCCTTTACCATCACCACTTTCCACAAAGTCAAAAACAGAATCTTCACATCCAGTAGCAAAGACTTCCGCTGCAAATATTCCACATCATACGCGACCTTGACTTCGAGTGGCACCTCGTCCCGACCGTTTACCTGGGCCCAACCGGTCAGACCGGGAACTAAAGCGTGAACTCCAGCCGCCGTCCGTGCGTCCAATAAATCATGTTGATTATGTAAAGCCGGACGAGGACCCACCAAAGACATATCGCCGATCAAAATGCACCACAATTGCGGCAACTCATCCAAACTACTTTTACGCAAAAAAGAACCGATAGGCGTTAAATAGGAGGAGGCATCTTGTAATAAATGGGTAGGCAACACGGGGGTATCCACCCGCATGGTGCGGAACTTAGGCATAGCAAAAACGACGTTATTGCGCCCTACTCGATCCGACCAATATAAAATTGGGCCACGCGAAGAAAACAGCACCGCCAAACCCACCAAAATCATCGGAATCGCAAATATAACCAGAGCCACCAGCGTGACCGATAAATCTAACACTCGTTTCATAAAGCCTGCTCAAAATCCGCCCAAAGGTCATCCACGTGTTCTAGGCCTACCGATATCCGCAATAAATTTCCAGGGGTTGTACTGGAAGGACCCTCAATGGACCGACGATGCTCCACCAACGATTCCACGCCGCCCAGGCTGGTGGCTTGTTGGAACAAACGCAACCGCCCCGCCACCAAGCGTGCATTCGCCTCGTCCCCTTTAATTTGTATCGATATCATACCTGAAAAACCATGAGGCATTTGGCGTAAAGCTAAAGCATGCTGCGGATGCGATGCCAAACCCGGGTAATGCACCCGCTCAATCGCTGGGTGTTTTTCTAAACGCGTCGCTAGTTCCAATGCAGAGGCGGAATGCTCGCGCATGCGAAGAGGAAGGGTTTTTAGGCCACGGGCCAACAAGTAACAATCCAATGGATTTTGAGTAGCACCCATCAGTATTTGGACGCGTTTTAAGCGTGCCGACCACCCATCCGATTCCCGCACAATAATCGCACCTCCGAGTATATCAGAATGCCCACCAATATATTTCGTGGTGGCATGCATGACAATGTCGGCACCGAATAAAATAGGATTTTGAAGGATAGGCGTAGCAATGGTATTGTCAACGGCCACACGAATGCCACGGGCATGCGCCAATGCACAAATGGCGGAAATATCGGTTAAACTTAAAAGCGGATTAGCTGGAGTTTCGATCCAAATTAATTGGGTATTGGGTAGAATGGCAGCTTCCACGGCCAACAAATCTTCCATATTCACCTGCGTCATTTGCAAACCCCAAGGCCCCATGATTTCTTCGGCTAATTTGACCGAAGCATAATAGCCCACGGCCGGCATAAGTACATGATCTCCCGATTTCAAACATTGCAAAACAGCTGAAACCGCCGCCAAACCAGACGCAAAGGCAAAGGCTTCCGCACCACCCTCTAGGGCAGCAAGACCCTTCTCCAGCGCATCGCGGTTGGGACTCGAATTCCGGGAATACATATGCCCTTTTGGATAGGATCCATCCACATCCCGCGTAAACGTCGTCGTTAAAAAGATGGGCGTCGCGATTGCCCCGGCGGTTTCATCCACCAGGTTAGTCGCATGTATAGCTTGGGTTTCTTTATGCATAGACAAATTAGACTCTAGACGTTAGACGTTGGACATTGGACCAGGTTATTGTATTTTTTGCCAAAAATAACTGATTATTACCAAATTGAGATAAATTCTTCTTACTCCGTACTTAGGACTTCAGACTTATTTCTTTTTCTATCGTCTAACGTCCAACGTCTAGAGTCTAACGTCTTAGACGACCGTATTTAGGGCCTACATTTTCTTACGTAAAGAAAAATTTGCCCCTAAATACAGTCGTCGTACTTGCTCATCATCCGCCAATTCCTGCGGCGTCCCAGCCTTCAGAATCTTACCCTCAAACAAAAGATAAGCCCGATCCGTAATGGAGAGCGTCTCATCCACATTATGATCAGTAATTAAGATGCCAATATTTCGGTATTTCAATTTGGCCACGATACTTTGAATTTCTTCCACAGCAATAGGATCAACTCCAGCAAAAGGCTCATCTAAAAGGATAAATTTTGGGTCAACTGCCAATGCGCGTGCAATCTCTGTTCTGCGGCGTTCGCCACCTGATAGCACTTGGCCTAAGCTTTTACGAACGTGTGTAAGAGAAAATTCTTCAAGGAGACTTTCGGTTTTTTCTTTTTGTTCGGCCTTGGATAAACTTGTCATTTCAAGAACAGCGAGGATATTTTCTTCCACCGACAAGGTTCTAAAGACAGATGCTTCCTGAGCTAAATACCCAATTCCCAAACGTGCCCGTTTGTACATCGGCAAATCCGTGACATCCATATCATCTAAATACACCTTGCCCTCATTCGGTTTCACCAAACCAGTAGCTATATAAAAAGAGGTCGTTTTCCCCGCGCCGTTGGGACCTAATAGGCCAACAATCTCACCTTGAGCCACTTGATACGAAATATGGTCGTTTACCAAACGCTGCCCGTATTTCTTAACTAAATTTTCTGTCCGAAGAATCATGGGGGTAAAAATAGGAATTTATAATAATGGGACAATTTGTTTAATTATATTTAAACATAACTAAATCAGTTTTTTGAATCTTTCTTGGCTTTCCGATGGTTAATATAACCTTTAGATAATTTCCCTCTAATCTGACTGCCAATTTGTTTATCTTTACTCCTCATTTTCATTTATGACCCTGTTGTTGAGGAGGGCGAAGCCGTTAACTCATCGTACTAATTTTTTGAATATTTTAATCTTTCAAAAATCAAAATAGTTTTGTTGTATCTTTTTGTTTTTTAGAACTTCAATAGGTCTTTTGCAATTAAGTTGAACTATAAATTTGTCAATAAGCTTATCCTGCAAAACAACAATCATTTTAATTGATATTATTTGGGAATTTATTATTAGCATTTAATAAATTTATTTAAAGTGAAAAAAGTTTACTTTTTAATATACCGATATCGGTTTTTGCTTTTATATATCGTTTTTGGATTTTTATCACTCGTTATTGAGCTTGTAATATCTAAATTTTTATTATTCTATGGCCTTAATCATTTAGCGGCTACATTTTTTGCATTTATACTTGGCCTAATTTCGGCCTTTATTCTAAATGTTAGATTCAATTTTCATATTACTCCCTCAAAGAGAAAAAAAGCTTTGTTATATTTTACCTTAATTTCAACGCTTTCTTTCACAATTCAAATTATATTAAGAGGTAGAATTAAGAATCTAGGATATGATTTAGACTTTTCCCGATTTGCAATTGCTGGAATGTTTTCTATGTTTTCTTATCTTCTTCATCGAAGGTATTCCTTTCAAGAGTATAAAAAAGTTGGTGTAGCAATTTATGCTGATGGAGTAGAAGATATAAAATTGATATATAATAAAATTTCAAACATTTCGGATTTTATTCATATAGACATTGTCGATAAGACGTATAATTCAAGTTGTAAAGATGTTAGAGCCTATCGTGCTGAAGTTGTGAGAGCATATTGGCAAAAAAAGAAAATAGAGGTACACATAATGTCAAAGAATCCATCATTTTGGCTTGATGATTTGCTTGCTTATGTCGATGTAATTTATGTTCATCCGACAATTGACGAAGATTTATCAGAAGTTATTGACAAAATAAATTCAAGTAAAGTAGAGGCTGGAATTGCATTAAGTTTAGATGAACCAATTGAAATAATAGATGCATATACAGATGAGGGAAAAATTAGGCATGTATTATTGCTCTCAATACCGCTGCCTGGTTTTTCAGGACAAAAATTTGATTTATCAGCACTTTCTATTTTAGAAAAATTAAATAATCACAAGAATCGGGTAAAATTTGAAATTTGTGTTGATGGAGGCGTAAATGATATTACAGTTAAATATTTAAATGTTGAATCGGTAGTATCAGGGTCCTATATTTTAGGAGCTCCAAATCCGATTAAAAATATTATGCATTTGCAAACATCTGGAGAATATGCTCAATATTAATCTATTAAAAGAGCAGATTAAAACTGAAATTGTAAATAAACTTGCGCCAATAAATGGCTTAAATTCGATTACTTTTGTAGGCTCATTTGAATCCTCTATTGATATTAATCTGATAAGTGACATTGATATAATTGTTATTGTTGATGAGCTTTCTAAAACCAAATTTAGTGAGATAGAAGTTGCAGCAGGTTCGATCAAAGGAGTTGACATTGGGCTAGAAGACCATAGTATTAAGCTCAATATGACATTCGGGCCATTGAAGTTTAACAATGAAAAAGCCGTGGTTTTCCATATCATGGTATATGATATACAAGGTCATCGCAAACATGTATTGGAAAGTCCGTTTACTTGCCTAGATTGGGAGTTTTTCCCAGCAATATTTGGCAAGAATCTATCTGAAATTTATCCTGCATCAGGTGTACAATTAGATGACCTATTGGGCACAAGGAGGGGGCTGGAAGCATACTTAGATGATTTAAAGAATCAAGTTATTACTTATAGGGTATACGATTTTTCGATAGAACCGTATTCTGAAAAAAAACATACGTTTCAAATTGATGATAGACATCAAAAAGAATATGCATATCATGTTTTAAAATTCTTACAACTTAACTTAATTAAGATTTTATTTCAAGTAAATCATAGATACACGATTTTTGAATTAACAGAAATTTTTGGCTCTTTAAATTCTTCATTTAAGAATCATTCTAAATTTTTAGTTGAACTACACAATTGGAAATATGAAAATGATAGAGAGCCAGATAACATTTTTATTAGGCTTGAAGATTTCATTAATGAGCTTACAACCTGGATGAATAATTTAGCGTTAACTAAATTATCTTTTTTTAGACACGGGAAGACCAATTTGAATGATGGAAGTTTTCTTGGAGTACGACGAAATCCCTCCATAAATAAGCCAATTGATTTTTTTTGTGATGACGACTTTGATGTAGTTTATACCGGAACCCTAGTAAGAACCTTAGAGACTGGAGAGCTACTTAAAGGTAAAGAACTTTATCAGGACGAATTGCTAAATGAGATTGATTATGGCTTAGCCGAGGGGTTAACTTTAAATGAGTTAAATGTTAGATTTCCTGAACTAGTTCAATCTTGGAATAAAAATGAAGATCCAAAGTTTCCTGATGGCGAGAGTCAGCTGGATGTGAGTAATAGGCTTCAGAATTTTATAAATAAGGGATTTGCAAAAAATAAGATTGCTATTGTAACTCATAACATTGTTTTGAGAGCACTATTAGGTAAAGTGTATAACCAACCTATTTATAATTGGCATAAGATGAATCCTCGTCATCTTGAAGCGTATCACTTCCTTGTTTTTAATAATAAGTTAATTCCGAGTTTTACAAAAGAACAACATACTAAGTATAAAGATGAATTAGTAGGATTTAGAGGACCAGTTAATAAATATGGTTTATTTTGGATTCCGAATGAAGAGCTAAAGGAATATGTAGAATCTTGGAAGAATAGATTCCGAAAAGTAGAGCCTAATGCAATTTTTTTAAATCATCCAGTACACTCAACCATTTTTTTATTTAATGCACATGAACAAGATCAATCTGAAATTATATTAAGTATTAAAAATGCAAAAATTAATTTTTTAGTCGATTCTTGGAAAATATTTGAAAATGATTTGGCAACAGGAGGTGATACATTATCAGTTGGCTTAGTGCCAAACTCTATGGCATTTGAATTTCAACAAGACTTATCTGAGTCTCTTTTACGTTTTGTAAAAACCCCCATAATTTATAATAATATTTGGGAAGGGAAATACAAAGAATCATATGATCGTTACGGATTTCCTTTTGTAGGAAGTCATTGGATTCCACACTTAACTGTAGCTTCGGTTAAAAATGAGGGCAAGAAATTAATAGATGAGATAAAGACAACAAAAATCAATTTAAATCAGATAGAAAGTAGTGGAAGCCTTGCTTTATTTAAAATATTAGATGATAGTCATCAACTTATATATACTTGGCAATAAATAATCAAATGAGAATTAATCTAGTGCCAATGGCTGGAGAGGGTCAAAGATTTAAAGATGCAGGATTTACAATTCCTAAACCATTTATAGATTTAGATGGTATACCAATGGTAGTTCGTGCATGTAAAGCATTGCCAACTGCCGACAAAAATATTTTTGTATGTAGAGAGCATCATATTCAAGAATATCCAATTAAAGAAATATTGGAAAAATATTTGAATAATGTTGTAATTGTAACTATTGATAAGTTAACAGAGGGCCAAGCAATTACTTGTTTGGCCGCCCGAGAACATATCCCTGATGATGCTATATTAAACATTGGAGCTTCCGATAACGATATGGTATATGATCAGAGTATTATAGATAAAATGTATCAAAATCTAGAATTAGATGGTTGGATCTGGACTTTTAGAAATAATCCGGCAGTACTTCAAAATCCTAAAATGTATGGTTGGGTAGAAACTGAACCTAATGCAACTAAAGCCACTCATGTTAGTTGTAAGATTCCAATAAGTAAAAATCCAATGAGTGATCACGCAATAATCGGAGCATTTACCTTTAAAAAAGCGAAGTCCTTTTTTGACTCTGTAGATGAAATGGTTAAATCAAATTATAGAATAAATAATGAATTTTATATTGATGTTGCTATTGATGTTGCAATAAAATTAGGCCTTAATATACATGTTCATGAAGTGGATCAATACATATGCTGGGGCACTCCGCAGGATTATAAGCAATATCAATATTGGTTAACGTATTTTAAAAATCGTTTGAAAATTAATATTAATAATATATGAAATATAAGCCACTAAGTCATCAAGAAAATCGAATGAATTTTGAAGGTGATACGCTTCGAGCTAGAAAAAATTTCTACAATAATGTTTCTAATAATCTCTATTATTTATTGGAAAATCGTTTTTCTTGGATGAATGAATTTATTCAAAATACTGATAAAGGAATTGAAGTAGGTGCTGGCACAGGAGTAAGTAAAGAATTTATAAAATCAGAATATTTTAAAATTACCGATTATGCAGACAACGAATGGCTTGATTTGAAAATGGTCGATGCCTTAAACACAAATATTGCTTCGGCCAGTTTAGATTTTGTTGTTTCTTCTAATATGATACACCACGTTCCTTACCCAACTTTATTTTTCGAGGAGATGGTTCGAATATTGAAACCAGGAGGTAAATTAATCATTCAAGAAATAAATTGCTCTACATCAATGAAGTTATTGTTAAGATTAATGAGACATGAAGGGTATGATTTTACAATCAATGTATTTGATAGAAATTTGATATGTACAGATCCACAAGACCTCTGGTCTGCCAATTGCGCTATACCAAATTTATTATTTGATAATTTAGAGGAGTTTAATAAGAATATTCCATATTTTAGAAATATACATACAGGATTCAGCGAGTTTTTTCTTTTTATTAATTCTGGGGGAGTTATAAGTAAAACCAAATATATTCCATTCCCCTTTATTTTGTTAAAAATAACAAGTTTGATGGATAAGGTTTTATGTAAAATTTTCCCCTCATTTTTTGCATTACAGAGACAAGTAGTCTTAGAAAAAAAACAATAAAGTGATTGCTTTATCCATTGTAATTCCTTGCTATAACGAGTCTAAATCATTGAATAAATTATTAGAAGCTTGTTACTATGCCTGTAATGGAAGGCATGATATTCAATTTGTATTTGTGAATAATGGATCAACTGATAATACTCAAAATGTGTTAGACCAATTATTAGCACAAGAGAGGTATATATTCGCAAAATCTGTCTTAGTCCCCACAAATAAAGGTTACGGTTTTGGTATTTTGCAAGGTTTATATGCAGCTGATGGCCATATTTTATCTTGGACTCATGCAGATTTACAAACAGATCCCAAAGATGTTATTCTTGCATATGAAAAATTTAAAGTTGATTTAGATTCAAACTTTTGTATTGTTAAAGGGGAAAGAAGAGGTAGGAATATTTTTGATACTCTCTTTACAGGGGGGATGTCATTATTGTCTTCCTTTTTTTTAAATCAAAATTTATGGGATATTAATGCTCAGCCAAAAGTTTTTCATCGAGACTTTATGATTCATCTTCAAAAAGCTCCTTTTGACTTTTCTTTAGATTTATATTTACTTTTTGTAGCCAATAAAATTAAAATTTCTATTTATTCGTTTTCTGTTTTTTTTTCGAAACGAGAATTTGGCGAGGCGAAGGGGGGAGGTACAATAGGTGGGAAATTTAAATTGATCAACAGAACATTAAAGTATATAATTGAATTAAGGAATGACATCAAAAAAGGTAATCGTTGATGGAAATTGTCATACATAGAATAAACCAAATTAAGGATTTAATTAACGTTCCTGTAAAATATGGGTGTGAAATAGATATTCGATCACAGGATAGTAAATTGATCTTAAACCACGAACCGTATCTTTCGGGAGATAGTTTAGTTGATTATTTAGACAATTATAAACATGGGTTGCTAGTTTTAAATATAAAAGAGGCAGGGATTGAGAATGATGTATTGCAATTAGTAAGAGAAAGGAATATTCCATCTTTTTTTTTATTGGATGTTGAGTTTCCTTATTTATATAGAGCAAGCCGTTTGGGAGAACGTGCTATAGCGGTTAGATTTTCCGAAGATGAACCCATTGAATTGGTTTATAATTACAGCAAATTAGTTGATTGGGTGTGGGTCGATACTAATACCAAACTACCTATCAATTCTAATAGTATTCTTGCATTGTCACCTATGCAAACATGTCTAGTTTGTCCAGAAAGATGGGGGAGACCTAATGATATCATACCATATCGCCATTCAATGAAATCTTTGGGGTTTAATCCAAATGCAGTTATGACTAATTTAAAATATACTCACCTATGGGAACAGGATATTTAGACCAATTAAAGCAAGAAGCTTTTGAAGTAAATATGGGAATAGTGCGAGAAAGACTAGTTGTATTAACTTGGGGAAATGCCTCTTCATTTGATCGCACAAATGGGATATTTGCAATTAAACCAAGTGGGGTTTCTTATTCATTATTAAAATGGCAAGATATGGTTCTTGTTGATTTAGATGGTAATGTAATTGATTCTAAATTAAAACCAAGTTCAGATACATTAACACATTTGGAAATATATAAAGGATTTAATTCAGTTGGAGGTATCGTTCACACTCATTCACCATGGGCAACTATTTGGGCTCAAGCAAGTAAATCTATTCCCATATTAGGCACAACACATTCGGATCATTTCAATGGAGATGTGCCATGTCTTCCATATCTAAATAAAGACAAAGTAGAAAGTGCTTATGAAAAAGAGACAGGAATACAAATTGTACAATATTTTCATGATCAAAAAATAGACCCAATGCGCATACCAGGATGTTTATTAGCAGGACATGCATCATTTACGTGGGGGGAAAAATCAAATAATGCATTTGAAAATGCCATATCAATAGAAGCTTGTGCTCATATGGCATATCACTCAATTAATTTAAATAATAAAATCAAATTTCCTGATTATATTTTAGATAAACATTTTAAGAGAAAGCATGGATTAAGTGCTTATTACGGACAATAGTTTTTTATTTTTTATAAGTTCTCTAAATAATAAATTGAATACATTAATTAAAAGCAAAGAGAAAAGAATCCAAGATGAAAACTCCTCTATAATCTCCTCAACTAAATGAATTAAATTTGACGAAAATCTCGGCAAATGAGCTGGTTCTGGGGCTATAATATTTGATAAGGTAGTCCCATACGAGTTAATAAAATAAATTATTATCAAAATAATTGAAACGGGTCTTTGTGAAATGTTATCAAATATTAGTGGTAATGTAAAAATTAGAAAGATCAATCTTACGTCAAAGTTATTCCCTATAAAAAAGGTTAATAGATATATCAAAGAGCCTGTTAAGAATAGTTTTTGACTCATACCATTATCTTTAGAAATCAGTAAAATACGGGATGAGTTTTTATTAAATAGATAAAACATTATAGAGATTACACTTAACAAACCTATAGTCAAATTTGATATAATTGAAAGAAATTTCCCTTTTAGTATGTGGCCCCAAAAAACGTTTTTGCCATATGCGATCTCAATTGGATAACTTGAATTGATTAGAACATAATACATATTTTCTCTTTCTACTATAAAGTAAATAATAAATATCGCTAGGGATATTATTATTAGTCTGAGCCTTATAGGTAGTTTTAAGTCTTCATTTATCAATAAAAAAATCAACATTATTGGGTAAATTTTTAAAAAGGATGCGAATAGTGTAATTAACAATGATATTGTTAAATACTTTTTTTGAGCCGTTTTAGAAAAGAGGTTTAGAAAATAAATTGAGATATATGTTAATGTAAATATGATAATATCGCAGTTAGCTCTTTCTAACAATAATAGAATGTTTGGAGATATAACGACAAGAAAAAATAATAGAATTAATTGTAATAGATTTTTAGGTTTGAAAATTAAAAAACAGATCAATACGTATACTATAATTAAGCAGAATCCAACCTTTATAGTATGATCAGTTTTTAGTCCTAGCAAATCGAATAATATAAGCCATAGTTTTGGGTAATTTAATAGCCCTTGTGAAGGGTTGAAGGGATTTTGTAAATATGGATTGAATCCTTTTGTCAAAGATTCTAATGATGCGGATATGAGATTTATATCCTGAAATGGGAAATCTCCTGGCCAAAGTGTTATTAAATTAACACCCATATTATAGCCAATAATAATTATACCATAAGTTATTAATGTTAATAATATGTAAATATTTCTGATTGCCATTTGTTAATTAAGATTTTTAAGTACTAAAATAAATATATTTTGTTTTGAGAAGATATAACATCTAATTTGCAAATTAAATTAATTGTTTGGATTATGCTAGAGAAAGAGAGCTGGGATATTGAGATAAATAAAGATAAGTCGTTATTTAATTTTCAATTTTTAAAAGTTTGGGAATATAGAGATTTGTTGTTTCTATTTGTGAAAAGAGACATAGTTTCATTTTATAAGCAGACTATATTCGGCCCAATTTGGTTCTTACTGCAACCGATATTTACGACAGCTATATATTCTTTTGTTTTTAGCAATTTAGCGGGGATGCCTACTAATGGACTACCAGGACCTTTATTTTATATACTTGGAATTACCACGTGGACTTTTTTTGCTGATTCTTTAATTAAAGTTTCAACTGTTTTTAAGGATAATACTCAAATTCTAGGTAAAGTTTACTTCCCTAGAATAATTATGCCTTTAAGCATTGTTATTTCAAATGGAATTAAATTGCTAATTCAACTATGTCTGGTAGTTGGGTTATTAGTTTATTTCAATCTAAAGGGTACAATTGGTTATTATTTTGAATTTAAATTATTATTGTTTCCAATTTTTATGTTTTTTTTATTTTTACAAGGTCTGGGTTTTGGAATGATAGTGAGTTCCCTGACTACAAAATATAGAGATCTTGCCTTTCTAGTTGTTTTTGGAGTACAACTTTTTATGTATGCAACACCGGTTATTTATTCTCTTGAATTATTGCAAAACAAATCTAGTCATTTCATGAGTATGTTGTATTTCAATCCTTTGACATATATTTTTGAAGGTCTTAGATGTTCCTTGTTTGGTAAAGGCGTTCTTACTTTAACGTCTTTTTTTGCTTCTTTTTTAACTTCTATTATTGTTTTTTTTGTTGGACTTTTGCTTTTCAACAAAGTTGAAAAAACATTTATTGATACAATTTGATCTAACATGCAAGTAATTTCGGTAGAAAACCTGTCTAAGACATATCGCCTAGGAGAATTAGGGTCAGGTACTCTTACAAGAGATATAGAAAGTTTTTTTGCGCGCTTATTTAAACTAGAAGACCCGCACTTAAAAATTGGGAATAAATTTGGTGGGAATAATAAGTCTGGTAAAGATTTTGTGAACTCTTTGGAGAATATCAATTTTAGTTTGAATCAAGGAGATTCTTTAGGTATTATAGGTAAAAATGGATCTGGCAAGAGTACATTATTGAAAGTATTAAGTCAAATTACTGCTCCTACATCAGGAAGAATTAAACTTAAGGGTCGCGTAGCTAGTTTACTTGAAGTTGGAACTGGATTTCATCCTGAATTGACAGGAAGAGAAAATATTTTTTTAAATGGTGCAATCCTTGGAATGAAACGGCATGAGATTAAACGTAATTTTGATGAAATAGTTGCATTCTCTGGAGTTGAAAAGTATATAGACACTCCTGTCAAAAGGTATTCTTCAGGCATGTATGTTAGATTGGCATTTGCTGTTGCTGCCCATCTTGAGAGTGAAATACTTATTGTTGATGAGGTTCTTGCGGTTGGTGATGCCGAATTTCAAGAAAAGTGTTTATCAAAGATGAATGATGTTAATTCGAAGGAAGGCAGGACTATTCTATTTGTTAGCCATAATATGGATGCGATTAAAAATCTTTGTAATAAAGGGTTATTATTAGTTGATGGGAAATTGGATTCTTTCGGTGAAATTGAAATGGTTTCTTCTAGATATTTAGCCAAAGCAACTAATAATTTGGAATTGAATTTTTTAAATTATCTCTCTGAGATTAAATCCAACTTTTCAATAAAATCAATTCAGATAAATGGAATCGCGTCTGGCACGGTTCAAGTTTCTGATATATTAGAAATTGAAATTGAGGCTAATACTGAAGATGTAATATCTGGCAACTTTGAAGTTTCTCTTTTAAGTACAACAAATTCATTAATCTTATTTCACGCCCCTGGTCATTTTGATGGTGAAATAATAAAAATAAATAAAGGAATATGTATGTTTAAGAAAACTCTGAATATTCCACCTAATATGAATTCAGGGCCACTATTTTTAAATATTACGTTTGCTTATCCAAATGTGGAGTCTATTTTTACCATTAGCAATGTGCCTTTGTTTATTGAGGAAAAATTCACAAAAGGTAGTCGTTTAATGAGTTTTTCAGATTTTGGGTTTTTTAAAATATAGTTTAAATTATAAATATTTTTATGAAAAAAGTTAATTCAGTATTAATTACAGGTATAGCTGGTCTACTCGGCTCAAGGATGGCTGAGTGGATACACTTAAAATTTCCCGAGATTGAGATTGTAGGAATTGATGATTTATCAGGAGGTTATCGGGAAAATGTGGGGAAATTTGTGGAATTTCATCAAGTTGATGCATGTTCGAATAGTCTAAGAGAGTTATTTGAAAAACATAATTTTGATATTGTTTATCATTTTTCTGCCTATGCTGCTGAGGGCCTTTCTCCATTTATTAGAAAATTTAATTATACCAATAACCTACTCGCTACTGCCAATATTGTCAATTTATGTATAGAATTCTCGATTAGTCGATTAGTATTCACATCATCAATGGCTGTCTATGGTCAAGGGAATCCTCCCTTTGAAGAATCTGATTTACCTAATCCTATTGATCCTTATGGAGTTGCGAAATATGCTTGCGAAATGGATATTCAAATTGCAGGGGAACAACATGGTTTAGATTGGTGCATTATTAGACCTCATAATGTTTATGGCTTAAATCAAAATATATGGGATAAATATAGAAATGTATTGGGTATTTGGATGTATCAAACATTAAATGATCAGCCAATGACAATATTTGGGGATGGAGAGCAGAAAAGGGCATTTAGCTTTATAGATGATTGTTTAGAACCGCTTTGGAATGCGGCAGTACGAGTTGAGGCATCTAAACAAATAATCAATTTAGGTGGAATTAAAGCTTATACAATTAATCAAGCAGCTTCAATATTAAAAGAAGTAATAGGAGCTGGGGAAGTTGTTTATTTGGAGGGGAGACATGAGGTAAAAGACGCCCATCCCACTTTTGAAAAATCAATAAAACTATTAAGTTATACAGAGTCAACCGACCTAATTGATGGATTAAAAATTATGTGGGAGTGGGCTAAGATTCAACCTATGAGAGAACGTTTTGTTTGGGATAAATATGAGTTAGATAACGGGATTTACAGTTTTTGGAAAAAATAGCATGTTCAATTTATTTAAAAAAAAACCTGATGTTTCATACAGTATCGGTATAGTAACATTTGATAAAAGATTTGAAAATTATTTCAAGCCATTGATTACATCAATAAAGGAATACAGGCCAGATGTAGAAATTATAGTGTCTGTTAATGGTAATCTTAAATCGAAAAATCAGAATTATAGAAGAGAAATTCTAGAATTTCTATCTAGTTATGATAATATTTATCCTTCTCTATATACGAATTTTAGATCACTTTCTAAATTATGGAATAATACGCTAATTAATTCAAGCAATCATAATTTATTACTATTAAATGATGATGTGACAATCACTAGTTCAACCTTTTTTGATCAAATTGAGTGTCAATTAAAATTAGACCCAACTGCTTCTTTTAAAATTAATTCAAGTTGGAGTCATGTCTTGTTAAATAGATTAGAGGTTGATAAAGTTGGCTGGTTTGATGAAAGATTGTTAGGGGTGGGGGAGGAAGATGGAGATTTTGAATGGAGATGGGAGTTATTGAATAAAAAGCCATTTATTAGCAAGCAGATAGATTCAATAATTAATCATGTTGAACAAAATGATGTTCTTGATGGCTTAAAAATAGCAAATACAAAGTATTCTAAATTTAATCTGAATTTTATACATGAAAAGTATAAAGTTGATAAAGATGGTTTTAACTATGGGATTATGGGTAAAAAGCTTATTTGCATTAACCCAACTCCTTCATTACACAAAGTAGAAGATTTTTATTGGAGGAATCGAATAAAATTATAATCCAGATGATATTTTTTTGATTTATGCTTAAACTCCCAATTTCAGCAATAGTTGTTGGATTGAACGAAGCTCATTTAATTCAAAAATGTATTGGATCGCTAAGTTTTTGTGAAGAAATTGTATATGTGGATCTAGGTTCGAAAGATAATTCGGTGTCTCTTGCCAAGGAAATGGGCGCTGATATACAATATCATGATTTAGTTCCATGTGCAGAGTATGTACAAGCAGAGTTGGTTCCTTTTCTTAAGCATAATTGGGTAATTTATATTGATCCTGACGAATTTATTGATCCTAAATTAGGGACATATTTTCAGGAGAATTTTAATCTAATTGAGAAATCTACTGACATTGCCTCAATCAATGTTCCTTGGCAATTTTATTTTATAAATCATGCCTTGATTGGTACGCCGTGGGGAGGAGAAAATAGGAAGCCAATTCTTGTGAATAGAAATCGTTTTTTATTTGAGCCAATTATACATATTGGCAGAAAAAATAAATTGGGTTTTAATAGCCTAGATCTGCCTTTTTCGAACGGATTGATATTGCATCATTACTGGGTGCAAGGATGGTTAGTATTTTTGGGGAAGCATTTTAGATATCTTAAAAAAGAAGGTAAGACGAGGTTTGAATCAGGCAGAAAAACAAGTATCTTGAAAATTTTAGTTATTCCTTTCGTAGAACTTAATTATAGTTTTATTACCCGAAAGGGATATAAAGATGGCATTTTAGGCATATTACTTTCATTATTTTGGATGTTTTATCAGTTAGCTTCCGAAATTGGTCTTTATAAGTATCAATTGGTTTGTGAAAAAAATATGAACTAAATATGCCTAAGATTTCGATCATTACGATAAATAAGAATAACAGTTCTGGTCTCAAAAGAACTATAGAAAGTGTAATTTCTCAGAAAAAATGTGATTTTGAGTTTATTGTCATTGATGGAAAATCAATCGACGGAAGTCTTGACATTATTCATGAATTTTCAACGAGTATTTCTTTTTGGAGAAGCGAATTAGATTCTGGAATTTATAATGCTATGAATAAGGGGGCATCACTTGCTTCTGGAGATTTTTTACTTTTTTTAAATAGTGGGGATATCTTGTATTCCAGTGATACATTATTTTTAATAAGCGAGCAAATTGTTAAACATGTAGATTCAGAATTAATTTCTGGAGATTTACATGCAGTTAATCATGATGGGGGAAATCAATATTTTAGGTCGCCGGAAAACCCTGATGTATCTTTTTTGCTAGAAAAATATTTGTCTCATCCTAGTACATTAATCAAAAGAGCTTTTTTTTTGATTAATGGAGGGTATGATGAATCTTTTGAAATTGTAGGGGATTATGCTTTTTTTTACTTGGCAATTCAAAAAGCTAGGTATTCTAAAATTGATCTCATTATTTCTACTCATTATATGGATGGTGTAAGTAATTCTAAGGCACACTCATTAAAACATCAATTAGAGCGCCTTAAAGCTATTGAGAAATATACTCCAGACATATATTTAACAACTATACATGAATATTTGAGATTAAAGAAATATGATTCATTTATATCATTTGTTGGCTCTTTGGGCAACTTGATGAGGAAATTTGGCCTGATTTCAAAAAGATAAATCATGAAAGTACTAATATTTGCAGATGCAGCAAGATATGGAGGAACTCGTTCTTTTTTAATTAAATTAGTTAATTTACATGATAAAATTAGAGATGATATAACATTAGTAATTGATAGAAATGATTTTGATGATGAGTTGAAGGAATTGCTAGCTAAATTTGGTCATAATTTAATTTTGAATAAAGCAAGAGGATCAATTTTTAGGCGTAATTACTTTTCATTGATTTTCGAGGCTTTTACGTTTTTCCCAATAATTTTTAAGGCTAAACCTGATTTAATCATTTCGAGTACCGGATCTCCAGGGTTTAATTTTTTTTTGTTTTTTCTTCGGCAAAGAAAATTAGTTTATTTTTTACATAGTACACCTGCAAAATTCTCATTTAAATCATATTTATTTTTTGTAATTCCAAAATTAATGTCATGCAAGAATAAATTTATAGTTACAGTTTCACAATACTTAAGCTCTGAACTTATTCAACTATGGGGGGTGCCAGAAAAATATACTAAAATCGTTTATAATAGTCCCCATTTTGTTGGGTCAGACTTACCGAAAAAAGAGATTCATCCTAAAAAAAAAATAATCTTAACTGTCGGCCATGTTGTATGGTACAAGAATCCGAAATTATGGTTAGAGGTTGCAAAAAAAATCACTCAATTGTACGATGATATTGAATTTCTATGGATAGGTGAGGGAGATTTATTGGATCAAATGAGACTTGAGTGTATGAATTATGATCGAATAAAACTTATAGGGGCAAGAAGTGATGTGCAAGAGTATTACGCTAGGTCATATCTTTATTTTCAGCCAAGTATCGTTGAAAGTTTTGGAATATCTGTGATTGAGGCACAATTTTTTGGTCTTCCTTGTATTGTTTCTGATGCTGGTGGATTACCAGAAACAATTGTAAATGGACAATCGGGACTTGTTGTAAGTAATAATTTTGAAAAATATTTAAAAGCATTTTTCATCATACTAAATGATAAATTATTATACCAGCAAATGAGTAATGCTGCAGAAAATAATGTTAAACACAAGTTTACAGCAGCTAAGCAAGAAGAAAATATATTGCAAATTTATAATTTGATTAAAAATGGCGGAAAGTAATTCAAACATAACTTTCAATGTACCTATATTATTTATTGTTTTTAATAGATTTGAATCAACAAGATTAGTATTTGATCAAATTAAGGAGATTAGACCCAGTAAAATATATTTAGCCTCCGATGGACCCAGGGTAAATAAGCCTTCAGAGGCTTTAATCATTTATGAAATAAGAGAGTATTTACTTCAGAATTGTAATTGGAATTGTGAAATATTCACAAAATTTTCCGATACAAATCTAGGTTGTAAACATGCAGTAAGCAGTTCAATTGATTGGTTTTTTACCAATGAAAAGTCAGGGATAATATTAGAGGATGATTGCTTGCCTGATCCTTCATTTTTCCATTATTGCGCTGAATTATTAGTTAAATACGAATTTGATTTTAGCGTTTCTCACATAGCTGGGAGTAATCATTTATGCGATTCCCTCATAATGGAGGATTATTTCTTTTCTAAGTACACACTTATTTGGGGCTGGGCAACTTGGAGGTCAAGATGGAAAGATTATGATATCCATTTGAAAAATATTAAATCGAATAATTTTATTGATAAAATGTTTAGCAATTGGTTAGATAGATATTATTGGAAGTCTATATTTAATCAAACAATTAAAGGCGAAATTGATACTTGGGATTATCAGTGGATGTTCACTTGTTGGAATAACGGTAAGAAAGCTATTCTGCCCCAAAAGAATATGATTACTAATATTGGATTTTCAGAGGATGCTACACATACAGTAGACAATTTAAACCCTCTAGCAAATTTACCAAGATTTAGTAATCGGATAATTAGTGAACCTACTACAAACCGTATCAATTTTGAAATTGATGAATTGATTCAAGAGAGATTTTTTAGGCCCACATTATACAGCGTTTTAAAGTTTGAATTGAGAAATCTAATTTTAATAGCGTTCCCATTTATTTATCATTTTTACAAATTTATTTTCAAAAATAGATAGTATTTTATGTCTATTAAAACTTTATCTATTATCACTGTTGTTTTTAATGACGCCATTAATCTTGAAAATACAATAAAGAGTTTATTACTTCAAGATTTAAGTAAGTGCGAATTCATAGTTATAGATGGGGGTTCTTCAGATGATACAATTAAAGTAATTGAAAAATATTCATACCTCTTTGATGTATTCATTTCTGAGCAAGACGAAGGTATTTATGATGCAATGAATAAGGGGATTAAATTAGCTACTTCAGATTGGATTACTTTTTTGAATGCAGGGGATATTTATACATCTTCCAATTTATTGAAAACCGTTACAGACGAAATGGGTAGTTTGGTTGAGAAGAATTTGATTGTTATAGACTTTATCAAAAATGGTATTACACATTCTCCAGTTCTTAATATTAAATTCTTAATTAGTAATATGATATGCCATCAAAGTTTATTTTATCATCAAAGTCTATTTTCGAGGTATAAATATGATTTGAGATATAAGATTTCAGCGGATTATTTACATTTGCTGAATGTTTGGAGCCAAGTAAAAATTAAATATTTAAACCAAGTTTCTGTATTTTATCTTGGTGGAGGATTTTCAGAGTCTAAAAATCTAGTTTATTTACATAGAATTGAGCGAATAAATGCAATAACACAATCGAATTTGTATTGGCCATTAAATAAATTAATAGTATTAATTCTAAAAGCAAAATTATTTTTGAGCTCTAAATGTTAACATCAAGTGTTATAATCTCTGTTTATAATAAAGAAGATACAATCGTAGGATGTTTAACATCTTTGATAAATCAGACCTCACCGCCAGATGAAATAGTGATTGTAGATGATTTAAGTACTGACTCTAGTGTAAGTTTAGTTAGAGAATTCATTTCAATTAATTCTAGGTTTAATTTTATTTTTTTAAAAAACGATAATAATTATGGCCCCGGGAAAAGCAGAAATATTGGGAAAGATCTAGCTACTAAAGATTTATTGTTTTACTTAGATGCAGATGATAAATTTGATGAGTTGTATATTGAAAAAACAAAAGTTTTATTTTCTAGTAATAGTCATATTAGAGTTGCAATTTGTCGGACATTAGAAACAGGATCAAACATCATTAGGCCTTCTTTTAATAAATATCAATTAAAAGAAGACAGCTCAGGAAGTGTATTTATATCAAATTTCTTTGATTCATTTAATAAAGATCCACTATTTACAAGTTGTGGCAATATAGTTTCTTTTAGAGACTTTGTTAATGATATATATTTTAATGAATTTGAAAGAAATTTTGAGGACTGGCATTATTTTTACAGGGTGTGCACAAAATCTATACTTAAATTCAACGGAATTTACGTGCAAAATTTCGTAGGTGTGATCTATAAAACGGATGATTTGAATTCTCTTTCGCGGCGATTAATTTTAAATGACTTTCCAGTTGTGCCAAGTTTTTTATTTGACAAAAGTATGGAAATTGATTTTGCAAGCTACGTATTTTATAATTGGATTTTTGCGACACTGCGTCGTATCCCGAAGTTCGAAAATAGGGCAATTTTTTTCAGTATAAATTTAAAATATTTTAAACAATTTGGCCTCCCGAAGATGAAATTTATAATTTCAATATTAATGTGCCTTCTAAAGCTAGATTACTTGATTAACATTTTCGCGAGCATACGAAAAAAAATGATTTATGCTTAGTCTTTTTTTTATTGTAGTTGGCATTGTACTGTTTTTACAATTAAAAAATAAATTATTAGCTTTTTTATTTATTGTTTCTGCTGAATTCTATTTTCCAGCTTATGATTTAAGGAATTTAGATTTTGCGCAAAATTTATTTGTAAGTGGCATTGTTTCAGATTATACGTATTACTTGATTTTTGGACTTGTTATTTGGTTGTCCATAATTGTAATCTTACTCATAGACAATCAAATTGAATCTAATATAGTTAGAAATACAAATTTTGTCAGCCAGTATAATTACTTTGAAAATAGATCGATTTTAATTTTTTACTTACTTTCTTTTCTGTCAATTTCTGCTTTTTTAATTAATTTTAGCAGGGTTGATTTTTCATATTCTTTGCTTGTTTTAAATCCTAGAGAGTATGAGTATACCTTCGGGAGCTCTACTTTTTGGAATTATCTATATTTTTTAAATATACCTGCGATATGTAGTTATATTTTTATTCGGGTAAAATTTAACCGGCTAACAAGCAAGATTAATCTAGTTTTAGTTTTTATTCTTTTGTTTGTCTCATTTTTTCATGGTATAAAATTTACAGTATTTGACACATTTATTTTTCCCGTATTTTTTTATTACTATGCGTCCCTAAAACCTCTAAAATTTAAAAATATTTTATTGATCTCTATTGTTCTTTTTGCATTTTATTTATCTTTTTCATATTTAATTAGAGGATCAGGTGGGTCCCCTTTTGAACAATTAATTTCTTATATACTTCCAAATTATTATAATTTGGCATATTCGATTCAAGAAAATAAAATTCAGTGGTCTGGGCTGAGTTTATTTTTGCCTGATAAAATTCCTGATATATTTGCACAATTATATGAGTATGGACCAACTGGTTTCGCATTAAATGAGAAGTTTAATATGCAGACGGCTTATTCAAACTATTATAGTTTTGCTAATATTTTAGGGCCTTTAATATTCCTATCTCTAGTTACATTTATTAGGCTATTGTTTCGAAATAAATTTAGAAAAGGTATTTTTCAAGCCTTTTTATTAGCATACATTGATTACTGTTTGCTGTTTGTGTTTTTTTTTCACGCATTTAATAAAACAAAGTATATTTATTATCTAGCTGTTTTATTATTTATACACATCATTACCAGAAAGCGAAAAAGTCTAAAAATCTAAGAATTATAGAATTGGTATAATTTATTATTTAGCAAGTCTGCATCAAAATTTAATCGCGCATATTCAATACATTTATTTTGCATTTCGTTTAGAAGGCTATTTTGTGAGTGAATTAATTTAATCATATCAATAAATTCATCTCTGTTGTTCTGACTAACTTTAAATCCATTTACTGAATTTTGAATTGAGTCTTTAATTCCCACTATATCATAACCTATGGATATAGTTCCAATCGCCGATGCATCAATAATAATACTCCCAAATCCTTCTCTTTTACTTGGAAGACATAAAATTTGGATAATATTTAATAACTCAAAGTGATTAAATGAAAAATCAAGTGAAATAATGTATTCTTTTAAGTACATATTCCTTTGTAGGAATTCTGTAATCTTACCCTGAGATTCATCTGGGCCTACAAACAATAATTTCAGATTGGGTATTTCGCGTTGGATTGATTTGAAAATTTCCAACATTTCAATACAACCCTTTTCTTCTGACTTTCTTGCAATATACCCTAATACGAAGTCAGTTTCTTTTAGGTTATAATTATTTCTGAGTTTTGATTTTTTTTCAGACGTAAGTTTTACAATACGATTAAAATCAACTCCACTTAAAGACCCCTTATGTAATACGTTAATTTTTTTGTTATTTTTTGAAACACCATTTTGTAATAAATATTCCGACTGAGAATGGCTATCCGTCAAACAATTTGTACTAAAATTGCATATCAAGATATCAATTAACTTTAATAAAGTTCTTTTAACTCCAACCTTATTGGCCCAGACTTGCCCTGTAAATGTATGTATCCTAACTTTAGTCCCCGAAAATTTACTAGCAATCATTGCCATTAACCCAGATTTTGTCATAATTGAATGTACTATATCGGGCTTAATTCTAACGAAATATATAAAAAGCTTAAATAAGCAATATAAGTCAAAAATGGGGTTGGGGTTTCGTTGTATTTTAAGGTTAATAAAATTTACATTTGGGTATTCAGAACGAAACTTGATTACATCATCTCCTATAACATACATTACATATTCTTCAGGAATTCGCCTTAATGTATTGCTTAGGTGTGCAGGTATGCAATAATTAGATGTTATTACCCTAATGACTTTTATTTTTTTCAAGTTTTAATAAATTTTATTGAATTGTTCTGATAGAATCTCTGATGTCTCTTTTAGAGGAAATTGTTTATCACTGATATATGTTTTTTTATTAAGTAAATTAGCAATTATCTTATTATGTTTCTTTGTTAATAACCTAGATACAAATTTAATAAAATGCCAAAAAAAATTAATTCTTATTTGGTTAGATGATAGTCCAAGTTTTATAAGAACAAATTTTTGAATCGTGCTGATCGGAAGATTATGGCTAAGTATTTTTATTTCATTTTTAGTTCGATTCATTATTGAAAAATTAATATAATCTGAAATTTCTTCCATTGAAATAAAACTTATTTGGCCTGGTATTACTAATTTATTTATTATTGGATATTTTAATAATACTTTTAATAAGTTATCAAGAGATGAATTTAGTCTTTCTGAACCAATTATTGACGCAGGTTTTATACAGATATAATTTTCTGATTTTAAAATTTCTTTATCTAGTATATATTTAGTTTTTGCATATTGTGATTCACAGTTAATGGGGATTAGTTCTTCGTTTACTATTGTTACATTATTTGGCAAATTCTCATATACAGAAAGTGTGCTTAGATAGATGAATTTTGCATCATCAACAATGGAAAATTTATGTAGTTCTAGCGGAACTTGAATGTTTCTTAATTCCATTTTTCTTTCATCCCTTACTTCTCCCCCAAGATATATTATGTAATCAAACTTTATTTCTACGTTTAAAGCCTTCGCAATAAATTTTGTAATTGTAATATGTTGAATATTATTTTCAATTTCTTGAGAATAGATTAAATAGATGCTAGAGTTATTTATTTGCATCAATTTCTCGTAAACTAAATTTAATAATTTACCCTTGTTCCCAATTAGTAAAATTTTTTGCCCTTGATTCATCCTCCTTTATAATATTAATTAATTCTTTAAATACTGCCTCAAATACGCGATTAGGTTCAATACTATTTATTTCATTATTTTTAAATGTTGTAGAATTATATTGATAAGGTTCGCTACATTTTTCTATGTTTGAAGGCATTATGCACTTGTTTGAAGTATTAAATAAATTATTATATGGTACGAAACGGCCATATCTCGAACCGTTGAAAATACAATAATTACTAATATTTAGTATAGTAGCAATATGAATTGGAGCTGAGTCATTGCCAATTAGTATTATGCCTGTATTTATAATTTTAATCAGTTCGTTGATATCATTCAAATCATACTTAATAACTTGATTTAAGAAATTGGGGTTAATTGAATTACAGATATTGTTACCAAGTTCACTTTCTCCCGGACCACACAAAATAATAATGTTTATGTTTGAGAATTCTTTTAACAGGTTGTCCACTAAAATTGCAAAATTTGAACTATTCCAAATTTTATATAACTCATTAGAACCGGGACAAATTATTACGTTTTTTTTATTGGGTATGTATGTTGCTTCCAAAGTTGGCGCTGAAGAGAAAGTTATTTTATTTAAAGAAATCTCTTCAAAGAAGAATTTCATTTTTGAAAACTCATGTAAATATTCCGTGCCATTTAGTTGAGTTATGTCAATCAATTTATCATATAATTCATCAAACATTTTCTTATTGAATTTGCCATAGTTCAAATCATCGCCAATAAATGTTACTTTTGTTTCCGCACCACAATAAATCGATATTTTGTCTGATAGATACGTTCTAGAATAGGAAAGATTAAAGCTTAAGCAGTAATTAGTAGATCTAATTTTATTTATAAACTTAATTGTTTTGAAGAATTCTCTATTTGAATTAATTGAGCAGTAAGTAATTGTATCGTAGTTTTTTTTGTCATTTAAGTCTATAAATGTTTTTAATCTAGAGTTAGCAACTAAATGGAATTTATAACCTGAATGTTTAGAAATATATTCATTCATCAAATTCCGTGCAATCAGATAATCGCCTATTGCATCTATTTTAACAAATAAAATATTGTTATTGAGTTCAGATTTTGAACATTTATAATAAATTTTTAGAAAAGTATCTAATATTAGTACAATCAGCTCTTTTAGAGTTTTCATTTTTTACTATTAGAATAATTACAACTTTAATTTTGCACTTATAGAAATTGCATTACTATTAGTTAATAGTTGACCGTTATCCTTAGAGAAATTTAATCCGAAATGGATATATCGGGTGATTTTTTTTTCAATTTCAATTTGATAGGAACTTTGGTTAATAAATGTAATAAATCTTGAACTTGGGTAATTCGTCCCATCCTGAATATAACCATGTTTCGATTGCGATAGTCGCATCATCCACTTAATTTCGGCAGGTAATTGGCCACGAACGGCAAAGTAAAATGATTTGACGGCATTGTAACGGAAGGATGTCATTCCGCCTTGTTTCGTTTCTGCATCGATTACAATAATTGGAGTTCCAATTCCTTTTTTCCAATAAGCCCACCCACCACTTGCTCCATTATTAAAGTAGTTTTCCGTTTCAGGATAATGGGTATCAACTAGGCCAAGGACCTTAGCAAAACTCGCAACATACAACCCTTGATTCGCTGTGCTTAGGTATTCAATGGCAACATGTTCAATCAATCCATGTTTTATTAATTTCACTGAGGCCCCCCAAATTCCATCATCTGATGTAGTTAATGAGGCAACTCTTCCCGTTTCATAGGCAGTCTGCTTATATACTTGAATTTTCCCCCAGTTAGGCTTTATTTCAATCGCTAAATCAACTGATCCCATGTGATTTCCATATTGATTCCATGCATCATACCAGGATGTATTTTTATCAATCGGCACAATAGTTCGATCTTTTAATGCTGTGACTACATAAAAGTAGGCATTTAGACTTGAGGGGTAATAATCAAATTGGCCACCTTTTTCTTTGGCTTCCCCTCCCCAAAATACCTGATGATTTAGACCTCCAAAAAGATTTATAAATGAATCAGGTTTACCTAATCGACCGTATAAGGATTTTTGATGTAAGTAAGCATTTATAGTTGGCCCCTGATTATCAAACCATCCATGGGAATACGTCATATGCACCCCTAACCATCCCTTGGCAAAATTCAAATAATCGCGCGTCCCTAGATGTACTTTTGGCATAGGCATGGCATTCCCTGACCAAGCGTAAAATCCACCGGTCATTGTGGTATCTCCCAGTCCATATACCTCTTTTCTTCTACCCGCCCAAAGTTCCCATTTACCTCTGCGTCCACTGACATAGGCTTGAGTTAGCCAGAAGTCATTTTGTTTACCAGTCCATCCGGTTGCTTCGACCTCATATTTCCAATCGTACTTTTTCTTGAGATTATAGCTCTTGCCATTCCATGCTCGCAGGACTAAGCCTGGATTCTCTAGGGGTACCGAGCCATATTGCAAACTACGCATCCAGAAAGGTGTGACACCTGCATCTGAAACGATAGCTTGAGCTTCGACCATGGTATGAATACTTGTATCAGGTGAAGCTATCAGCGAGCTAAAGTAGGTAAGTAAAATACTTAATATCATCTGAATGGAGTGTAATAAAGCTAAAGTACGGAGTTTTATCTGAATTTATCAAACGGTGTTTAGCTTACGGTTATATCTATGATCTTGAAAGGTTATCTAGATATTTTTTGACAATTTTTAAAGGCCTGATTGGGATTAACTAAAATTTCTCCTATTTTTGCAGTCCCGTTACCCTACGGGCAATTGAGGTGGATTAGCTCAGTTGGTAGAGCATCGGACTGAAAATCCGTGTGTCCCCGGTTCGAGTCCGGGATCTACCACCATTTAAATTGTAAAAACCCTTTATACATAACGTATGAAGGGTTTTTTGTTTACCAAATATTATTTTCCACTATTTCTTCCACTATTTTTCAAACTCCAGAATTCAGTAAAAAATACAATTAAAATTCAAGGCCTCCTCAACTATCTGATAATCAAGCACTTGCGGAGGCACTGCTTTTGAATCTTAAGATCCTCCGATTTAACTCAATATTTTTTCAACTTTTATGAACATTTGTGTTCGTTTGAGATTTTTTGTGATATATATATTCGTGGGGAAACTCACTAGGTATATCGAGGAAACCCTACTCCAAACTTTCAGTATCCACTCTGATTGGTTCAGGTAACCTAAAATCCCTCTATGTTTCCTTCGGTCTTTGTAAGTTTCCAATTGAATAATTAACCATACACCCCAACTGAAATTGTGATATGGATGGTCGGTATCTGCAAAAGTGATACAAATTTAAAATCTAAACTTACTACTAGGGGGGTGTGATAATTGGTTACTCATTTCCACTTCACACCACTTTTCTACATTTCTGATATATATAAGTACAAACAACTTAACTATACAGATATGATAACGATTGAACCCCTTTACCACATTACAGAGATTGAAGAGATGATAGGTATAAACAGATATAGTATTTACAAGAAGATTCGACAACATAAGTTCCCAGCAGGAGTTAAACTAAATGGTAAACGAATGTTCAAACCATCAGAGATACAAGAGTATTATTCAAACATTGGTGTAAAGATTGAAATCCAATAAACCGAACTGAATTTCGTGATTCGAGAAAAAGTATGGTTTGAAAATCAAAGGTCGAACTACCTTTTATACCGGAACCCAATTTTTCACCACAGAAACACCATTTTAACACACTAAAATTATGGAAATCGAACAATACCTGGATAAGACAGATTTAATCCTTTACAATAAGATTATACAACTTATATACAGAGACTGGGATAAGTTAGATTCTAGTCAATTGTCGGATTTAATGGATAAACTACGAGAGTTACACCAGAATTTGGACAATGTAATCTTACAGAAGAAACAACACGACCTTTTCACAAAGGAGTACTATAAATCTAATTTTCACAGAGGGGATTCAAAGTCTGTCAAAACAGAAGATATATCATTATCAAAAATGATACCTCGTTCATATATTAATAGAAGACAATAAACAAAAAAAGAAGGATCGGGTGTCAATATGTTTGAAGGTATTGAACACATTCATTGATAAAGTATCAAATTAAAAAGGTGGAATCGAGAGAAACCACCTTTTTTTACTACCTAACCACTAATAGATTGAAATTTAGGTAGAAATTGAAAAGAACACTAATTCAGTAGTGAGATTATCAATACACTGATAATTTTATCATTCACAACTGCAATCTCAAAAAATTCATTAAATTGTTTTTTACAATAGTTAACATATGAAATTAGAGAAGATACTAAATCAATTTGGGTTAAAAAGTGAAATAACTTGCAAGGAACCCAATATGAATTTTTGGGATGAGAAGGAATATCTCAAATACACAGAAAGAGAATACCTAAATTCAAAAACAAAAGAAGTAGATGAAGTTTATAGGATGTCCGAATTCATCCTACTGAATTATAAAACCGGAATAAGATTTAGAGTTATTTATTCTGAAAACTACTTCGGAGATGAATTAGACTATAAAATCATTGAAGTATTCGTATTACTTATTGACGGAACTTATATAAGTATTTTAGAATTGAATCTTGATAAACAAACAATAAAAACAGAGGATGGGTTGGTTGATTTCAGTTCAATTTTGAAAGAAAACTAAAACACTTAAACTTCATCTTTCTTCTTATACTGATTGTTCCAGTAACTCATCTGTAAATCCTTCAAATAACAATCCAATACCTTATCATACTCATTTTGAACCAATATACCTGGATACTTCTCTGAAACTACTTTCTGAACAATCTTTTCAGAACCAATGTAGTATTGAAACTTTTTAGAATTTACATACCAAACCCCTCTATAATAACTCTTCCCTTTTGAAATATAAGATTCAATCCTAAACGAAGGAAATTCAAACCCAATGTTTGAAATTTGCTCCTTTAATCCATTCAATTCTTCCCGAATAGTTTTTATCTCTGATTCCTTTTCTAACACGGGTTTCATAAGTTCAGTAATCTCATCCTCTCTACGTTTAATCATCCGATTAAGAGTAGACATTCTTCCTCTGATTTGTCTTTCTTCTCTTGATAACTCTTGAAACTCCTCTGGTGAATAATCAACCGACTTCTTCCTTCCCATTGTTTGAATAAAGTTTGAATACTCCTCAAATTAGTGAATTTAAGATACATTTCAAAGTTGTATCTACAAATCAATCTCCTTGATAATTAGATACAATTTTTGTATATTTGTTATGTAGTTCGGGGTTGAACTACGATTCAAAAAAAGGTAAGGATTTCCTCAAATCCATAAGTGAAATGAAAAATTCAAATGAAGTACAAAGTAATGAGTATCAAACTAAAAAAGGTAGGGATTTCCTTAAATCCATAAATGAAATGAATAATTCAAATGAAGTACAAACCAATGAAATTCTAAAAGAAAAGGTTTTAAAGAGGTTAAAAAATGAAATTGATTCACACCTTAACGATTTAGTGAAGTTTGGAAATCTGATAAAAGAATACAATGACAGAATTGAGGATTTACAGAATCAAATTGATAGATACTCCGATGAGTTTGATTACGACAATGACCCGGAAGGATATGAGTTTGATTACCGATTGATGTCGGATTTCCATAATGAAAAAGAAACCTATGAAAAATATGTTATGGAATGGGAATCTGATTTGGAAGAAACAATAAAACAAATATCTGATTTGAAATTGGATATAATAATTGCAGAATATGCAATTCATAATTTCAAAGAATAACAAAATATTATCATCAATTAAACAAAATTAAGTTTCAAACAAAAAAGGTAGGGATTTCCTTAAATCCAGCAAAATTATGAATACCAATTACAACATCCATTCAAAAGAAAAATTTACATCCAATAACAAGTTCATTTCATTATTAGAAGATTGTTCAGAAATAATGGAAAAATTTGATACCAACTATTCAAATATTTTAAATGAATCAATTGAAAAAATTGTTGACTTGCAAACTTTGAACAAAAATGAACACAATGAAGTCCAAATATTAGAAACAATATACCAGACTTTAATCAATACAAAGGATGAATGTGAGTCAAAATGGGGTGAAAATATAAATGATGATGATTTATATTCAGAATATTTGGATTCAATTCAATGTGTTGAAGACTTTCTGATTCTTTACGAACAAGTGTTTATCAAACATTCGGTTCAATACTAAATTTATTATTCTAATGAAGAAGTATTTAAATCGAAGGAACAAGGGGACTCCATCAAAACGGAAGTTCTATGGATTCAACTTCTATATCCAATGTAATGAGAAACTATCCAAAACACACAGAAACCTACTTCTGACTAAATCAAAATCCCATCTTGGATTGATTTACAACTCATCCTCATTATCAACAGAGGACAAACAAAGAAGAGGTTTAGCAAGTGAATTGGATAGTTCCCTTACAGATATAGAACTTTTGGATATATGGAATCCAATCTATGATGAGTTCGGATATATGATTCCCGAATTTAAAGACAAATGGGAGTCAAAACATATTCCAAAAGAAAAGATTCAAACAAAGGTTTCAGAGTTTGAAAAATCTGAAAATGAACTGAACGAATTGAGATGTATGATACTGCAACTCCAAATCCTCGTCAAAAAGAGTAAGTATGTGGAGGGAATGGGTTAGTCTTTCGACTTATACTTCATCATATAATAGACAAAATCCCAAGAGGAGACCGATTGGTCGTTATCCTTTGATTCAAACTTTGATTTCTCTCTTTGAATCTCTTTAAACTCCTCAAATAACCTCTTCCTCTCTTTTTTAGAGAGTTTAGAATTAAATCTCATTTAATTCAGAATTAAGATTTTCAAATTCTAGATGTAGATTTTTCAAATCATTTTTCAATTTGTACCCCTCGTACATTAATTGTAATACTCTTGGACTATTGGGGAACTCACCTGCAATCTCTGGTAAATGGGAAGAAATCATCTCTAATTCAGATTCTTTCTTTGGAATGATACGATTCATTGCATTTAACCTACACCCAATTTGCCATTTTCTACGTTCATCGATCATAATTAAAGTTAGTTTAGGTGATATTTACGAACCTTGACAACTGTACTAGTAGAAACACCTAATCTACCAGATATATCCCTTACGGATTTACCTTTATCCAATAGGGATATAATCTTCTGGTTGGTATCCTTTTGCAGGAACTCTTGACGATTCTCAACTGTACCTATCTTTCTACCTAACTTCCCTCCATTGATAACGTACATCTTTCTTCCCATCTCTGTTCTCTCCAAGATGTTCTCTCTTTCTAATTCATAAAGAGAACTCATTACAGAGGTTATCAAATTCCAAATTGGATTCTTCTTTCCGTTTACATGGGATTGAAGATTACCCATACCCTTTACAACTACATTCACTCCATTATCTTCTAACCATTTCAATGTGGTTAAGGTATCAATGGTATTTCTACCTAAACGAGAAAGTTCTTCAACTACCAACTCTGCAACCTTACCTTCCAATACCAACTTCACTAACTCCTTACCTTTCTCTCTATCAATGAAAGGAACTTTACCACTAACCCCTTTATCAAAAAGAGTTAAATCATAAACTTCTTGATCCAGTTTGAATCTCTCCCCATCCTGATTGATAGTAGATGTTCTGTTGTATTTGATTTTCATCCCCATTGTGTGCTGATTTATTTTTCAATATAAAATTAACACGATGCAGACAAAAAGTCAAGGTTCGAGGGGGATAAGATGTATTAATTTTTATTACAAATTAAACAGAAACAACATTAACGTTTATTACCCATAGGAGTATAGATTACGTTAATCCACTTTTTATTTTTACTGTTTTTAATTTTCAACTTTTTATCATAGGATTTTAGTTGATTGATCTTGTTTTCTTTTTTTGATGTTTTTTTCTGAGACTTGGTCTTGAACCATTCAGTCATCTTATCAGGACTAATATCCGAGTGGATTTGAAGAAAATGTTCTGATAATTCTTTTGGTGTGTATTCTAATTTAACCTTACAAAATGGACATTGATATTTGAAAGTAAGGTTTTCTTTTAATGTCATCAGATTAAAATTTTAGTTATTATAATATCACAGGTCGATTTGCTTCATCAAATGGGTGATTAAAAAGTTTGATTAAATCTATGGATTTATTCGACTGCATTCCAATTATTGAATAATCAATATTTTCAGAAAACTCCTTACCAATAATAATACCATGAACTAACTTATCTGTTTTTTCCAAATTCAGATAAACCCAACCCATGTATCTCAAAATTTGACCTACCACTTCATCGTTGGTATGACCTCTTTTTAACTCCAAAACAACAAATTCATCCGTAGAAGTATTTTTGCAAAGGATATCAATAGGTCCAATATGTGTAGGGAATTGTCTTCCATAATTCGGTTCATTTATAACTTCTAAATTTGGATCAATCTCCTTTATATTAGTAATGTAGTAATCCTCAATATGTTTTTCATATAATTTATCAACGATTACATCATCAATTTTTGAATTGTTTCCACCAACACTTAAAGAGCTTCTAATATCGGAGGTAGACTTACCATCCCTAATATACATCTCAATTAAATTTTCTAAACTTAAACCACCTCTTGAACCCAAATGATTAATCCAATCAAATAACTCTGTAAATTCTATAAATTTTACACTTTGTTCAAACTCAATTAACAATTCATCTAATTTTCTCCTATCATTCAAAACAAAACAATTTGAGTATTCATTATTCCCTTTCACAATAACATTTCCAAATGTAAATACATCTAATTCCTTTGCAGAAGAGTCTTTAATCGTTTCAAACATAGTTCTTACACGATTTTTATACTTTTTTTTATCTAATTCAACAATTTCTGTAATATACTTTTTTTTGTCCTCCCCACTCAATTCTCTGAACTCATGTAACAACTTAATCATATCCCTTATTTCCAATGGGTTATGACTTTTTATTTTGGAAATAAATAGAACGTATTCGTCTTTGGTAAAATAATTATCCTTGCAAAGATTAATTACTTCCAACAATAAAAAATAAGGTCTAACACTATAATTAGAGTATTTTAAATCAATTGCTGGATTCCAATGTTGGTATTTTTTTATCTGATAAGTAAAAATTGCTGAAATTATTTCTCTAT